>CAZQUT010000031.1:0-2387 GCA_964596555.1 uncultured Thermotogae bacterium | reverse complement strand
TCTTCTGCTAATCGTTCCTGCTCCTCTTCTATGCGTTCCCGTTCTCTCTCGGCGAACCCTTCCTCCTCGGAGCAATCCAGCTTGATCTGTTCAAGAAGTATCTGAAGGTCTACCGATTGTACAACCTCAGTCTCGGGATCGAAGACCGCACTCGGTGCAGAGATTGCCACCATGCTGATCTCCGCGGAAATCCCTGCCGCGGCAAGGCGCTTGCGGAGAAGGTACAGCAGGAGGTGCTCATCGCGAATTCTATCGACTAGACCGGTGGCCACGCATCGATCCATCGTTTGCTTTGCCAGATCGATCTCCTCCTTCCTCGCCTTTTTCTCCAACTGACGAAGAACACCAACGCACAGTGCTTCCTGCAGCGAGAGCATGGATTGATCATCGCCCAGATGGCAGACCCTGATTACTTCGTCATCGAGCCATCCCAGATTACGAAGCTTGGAGAACGCCACCTCTAGCTTATCGTTCACGCGGGCAGTTATTAGATTCGCGAGATCATCGAGCGGATAAGTCTCTTTCATATCTTTGATCCGCTCGATGCGAGCGACGATCTTCTCTTGCGGGAAGAACGTTTCCTGCCCGGTGAACGTTGCGCGGCGGATGAACCAATTCTCAGGGATCAATCCCTTTCGCTTCCAGCGATAGAGCTGACCGTAAGAGATGCCGAGCTTCTCCAGGACTTCCTTCTTCGAAATCAGCTTCTCTTCGTCCACGGCGCGCCTCCTTCTTCATCATAACAGCACACTGTTATGCACACCCTCTACAGGTGGACTCTTTGACGGGGACAGAAGAGGACGAAACAACCCGTGCCGTCTTCTTCACTCGTCTTCGTGTACTCTGAAGCATCCTGTCTATTTCTGCATTTCTAACGAGTTCATCTCGCCGCAATTCCGCCAGCTTCTCGATTTCGTAGGTCGAAGTGTACATTTACGCCACCTCCCAAGGTGTTTATTATGGGAGCAGTATAACATAACACTGTTACGATGTCAAGGCCTAGGCAAGAAATAGCGTTTTCTACCTACCCATCTACGTTTCCGGCATCATCCAGGTCCACTGACTGCGTTCTTGGCCCTTCGATCATGCCACCACAGCCTCCACCGCTACACGGGATGATGGTTTTCGTAGCGTGAGCAGTTTACCTGCCACGTTGAGGCTTGCCAGCTACTGTCCGATCACGTTTACCGCGTCGACTGCGATTGCCGGTGTATTGACCGCTCCCAGCGCCCACGTCGGGCTATTGCCGAGTGCGATCAGGTTGTCCTTCAGCAGCTCGTAGGAATTGCCGGAGATCATCGTATTCTTCACGCGGCCGACGATCTTCCCGTCCTCAATCTTGAACGCGACAGCGACGTTGTTGGAGAACTCGCCGGAGGCAAGGTTCCCCTGACCCAGCCCGAGAACGCTCTCCACGAGCAGCCCCTCTTTGATTGAGGAGATGATCTCTTTCTCTTCCACTTCTCCCGCGGAGACAAGCATGTTGCTCACCCCGATGCTAGGAGGGGTACGAAATCCGCCTCCGCCCAACAATCCGCCCTTGTAGCCGTTTCCGGTGGGAGCAGCTTTGGCAAGGGCGGCGGTCCACAGATCGTACGTGAAGCCCTCGATCGTCCCCTGCGACACGAGAGGTGTCCGAGAAGAGCTCGTTCCCTCGTCGTCAAAGGCGCTGCTGCGAGGCCCGTGCTGGACTGTTCCATCGTCTGTAAGCGAAAAACGGGGATCGAATGCCATCTCTCCTATGCGGCCCTTCAAGGGTGAAGTTCCCATGTACACCGATTTCCCGTTGAACCCCACCAGCAGCGGAAGAAGAAGAGCAATCGTGCCGTTGGGAGTAAACATGACCGGAAGCTTCTTCGATTCAACCGGTACGATCTTCTTCCCGTAGCGGAGGAAGTCAACGATGTGCTTAACGAGCCGATCGGGATCAAGCTCGCTCATTGACCGCACTTCCTGCTCGTCGAACAGGACGAAGATGTCCCCCTCGCTCGTCTTCCCGATCTCGGCCGATAGCGAGATGTGGGTGCGTTCTTCCTCGACGTCGAGTCCGGATGTATTCTTGATCGCGACGGTTTCGGTAGTCTTTGTAAGCGACAGGTTGATATCGACCTGCGTGTCGGCATCATGTAGCTTTCCGATTACGTTTTCGCCTAGGGCGACAAGTGTTTCCTCGGAGACATCTGCGATCTCTTTGTCGTAGACGTCATCTCGTGGAGCAGGATTATCATCCGAAAAGCTGAATCCCGCTTCCTCACCGAACGCAGCGGCGGCTATGGCGGCATTGCTCAGCACAGAAGGGTCAGCCACGTCCGTTGTCGTGGAGAACCCGAGGCGGCCGTTTGCGATTACGCGCAGGGCAATCCCCTCTGTCTCCTTACTCTTGAGTG
>CAZQUT010000030.1:7807-10266 GCA_964596555.1 uncultured Thermotogae bacterium | reverse complement strand
ACGGCAATCTTGCTGCCCAGCGTCATCGCCTCTACCTGGTCGTGCGTCACGTAGACCGTCGTCGTTTGCAGCTTGTGGTGTAGTTGCTCAAGCTCGGTACGCATCTGTACCCGTAGCTTCGCGTCCAGGTTGGATAACGGCTCGTCAAACAGGAATACCTTCGGATCACGCACAATCGCTCTTCCGACCGCCACCCGCTGTCGCTGTCCACCAGATAACTCACGTGGCTTGCTCTTTAGCTTCCCCTCAATGCCAAGAAGCGAGGCAGCAGAATTTACCCTCTCCTCAATCTCTTTCTTCGGGATCTTGCGCAGCTTCAGACCGAATGCCATGTTGTTGTATACGTCCATGTGCGGGTACAAAGCGTAGTTCTGGAAAACCATGGCGATGTCGCGGTCCTTGGGAGGAACGCGGTTTACTACCCGCTCACCAATGCTTACTTCACCCGATGTCACCTCTTCTAACCCGGCGATCATCCTCAGCGTTGTCGTCTTTCCACATCCCGATGGACCAACCAGTACCGTGAACGCTCCGTCCTCTACCTGCAGGTCGATCTCCTTCACCGCAATAAAATCACCAAACTTCTTCATCACCTTGCTAAGCCCTACTTCCGCCATTGACCCTCCTTATGCTACCTCATTCCTCAAGGGATACATCCCGCAGGACTAAACCTTCGCCCAATAGTACCACAAATTGCCATTCAAAGAAAAGGCAGCTTGCATCATCTGCCATTGATCTGCACACCACGCTTGCCCTGAGAAATACAGATCAAACTTCGCTTTCCCTTTCCGTCTACGTAGACATCCAAACCCTTCCGGAAGTGAACGTGTTTGACAAAGGCATCGACGGATACCACACCCTGCTGATTGAGCAACTCCTGGTTAAAGTAGTCCCCTTGACTGGCGTTGAACGGGAGATAGAGGACGCCGCTGGCCACCATATCGGCGTAGAAGTGCGTTCCGTAGGAGAGCTCGGGGGAGAATGCTTCCGTCGCCATCTCCACGATCACGGACGCACCGGCAATCTCTCCGTACTGAACGGGCACACCGAGCTGCGGATTAGATGTCCCCCATCGTCCAGGTCCGATCAGGATGTACTCTTTGCCACTCAAGTCCTCGTCGATCTTCCCCACCTGGCGTGCGATCCCGTGCGCTTCCTCCCAGCGGTATGTAGCTGGATCAACGAAGATCAGGTCATGAATCCTCCTTCGCACCCCGTTTCCCAACACACGCTGGCTGCTTAGGAGCGTCTCCTGCGGGGACGCGCTAGGGAGTCGGATCACACGATGCCGCGATCTGCCTCCAAGTGGACGTGCTTGCAGAAGGTAGAACAGTGGAGAATCATCCTCTTCCGGTGTGGGGAAGTTGACCGCAAATTCGATATCGATCGGACGCTCGAACAACCCTTGCAGTCCAGCGAGAAGCTGGCGCAACAAGGGAGTGAACGGCATGATGTTGCTCTTGCCGATAAATCGCTCGAATGACGCGATGTATCTACCAACGGGAGGAAGGGCGGAAACTGGTTCGCTCAATACACCATCTGCATCGACAACGGAACAGACCTCGCGCAAGAGTGAATTGTGCAATAGGGGAAGACGTGTCTTGCTAAGGCACTTCTTCTTCATATCGAGGACATCGACCGTCTCCTGCGAGTACTGGATAATCGCCTGCTCGTCTGAGCCCTCCGGCCGCAAGCCTGGAAGCTTGGGTGAGAAGACGCGGGCATACTCGCGTCCCACCGCGCGTGTCCCCACGCCAACGACGAGGCGAACAACACCGTCTTCCGAGCGCAGACGGTCACTCCAAGGGTAGAAATTGAGAGAGAAACCAACTCCACCGATCAGTGGGTAAAACAGGTCCTGTGGATAGTACTTCCCGATCATGTTCTGAATCAGGATTGCCATCTTCTCTTCGCGCCAGGGAAGGGCGTGCCGCTTCCGGTATGCACGTGCATTCTGCCCAAAGGTCGACGCATACACGCGTTTGATCGAAGCAAGCAGCGCTTCCAAGCGCTCGTCGACGCTGCCTGTGTTGGCCAGGAATTCCGACAGATAAATCCCAGCGAAGGAATGCTTCGGGTTATCCTCCATAAGAGATGAGGAGCGGACGACAAGCGGGCGATGCTCATCAGTCAGGAATCGTGCCAGCGCGTCACGAGTTGTCACAGGAAGTGGGGAGGATACGATGCGCTCTTGCAACTCATCCGGATCAAGCTGTTGATTGCATCTGGCAAGAACAGCCTCATTCAGGTTGTTTACGTCCATGAACGCATCAAATACGTCCGTCCTTACGATCAGAGAGTCTGGAAATCGAAGAAGGTCGTCATGAGCCGTGAGCGTGCCGCCCTTGGCCAGATGATCGATGACGAACAGCAACCCGCGTGCTTTCCCTCCGATTTTCCCGTTTCCAAGCAAGTGGACGTTCTTGGGCATCGAGCTAGAAGTGAAGTGATACTCGCCG
>CAZQUT010000030.1:6566-7707 GCA_964596555.1 uncultured Thermotogae bacterium | reverse complement strand
TCCTCGCGCAGTTCTCTCTTTGCGGCCACGAGCGGCGACTCACCGGCGTCGATCAGTCCCGCTGGAATCTCCCACAGATAATCCTCCACTGGGTGGCGATACTGCTTGACCAGAAGAAGACGCTCATCGGGGAGAACGGGCAGTATCGCCACAACATCTGGATGAAGGACAACCTCTCGCGTTATCTCGACTCCGGTTGAGAGACACAGACGATCGACGACGAGGCTGATGAGCCTCCCCGCGAACACCTCTTGTCTCTCGATAAGGCGATTGTCAGTGTGCGGCGTTGTATCCTTCATCGAGCGCCTTTGCGTTCAGCGACACGAACTTTCCCTTTCCTCCCTTCTCCAGCATCTGCGCCATCGTTTCCTTCACTACATCGAGCGGTATGACGCCTGTCGCTTTGAGGTATCCCCCCAACGCGACCATGTTGATCGCACGCATGCTGCCCGCCTTTGTTCCCAAGTCGTTCAGTGGTAATTTGGCTACGCGGACATCGTCACGGTTGACGTCGCGATCGATCAGTGACGAGTTGACGATGATCGTGCCCCCACTCGCGACCATGCGCTCGAACTTGTCGAGCGAAGGAAGGTTCATCGCAATGAGGGAGGTCGGTTCGTCGACAATCGGCGAGCCAACAGTCTCGTCTCCCAAGACGACAGTGCAGTTGGCGGTTCCACCACGCATCTCCGGACCGTACGATGGGAGCCATGTTACCTCGAGCCCATGATTCATCGCTGCCTGAGCGAGAATCTTCCCTGCCAAGATCACTCCTTGCCCACCAAATCCTGAAATAATAACTGACTGTTCCATCCCTACCCCCTATCCACCAGATCGCCAAGGGGATAAACCTTGGTTACCACATCGGCAACGTGCCTGCTCGCATCGACGGGCTTCATGTGCCAGTTCGTCGGGCATGTGGAGAGAACCTCGACAAGCGAGTATCCCTTCCCCTCCACTTGGTTTGTGAACGCCTTCTTGATCGCTTTGGTAGCGTCCATGATCCGCTTCGTGTCGTACAACGCCTGCCTGGTCACATACACCGGCGCGTCGAGCTGTGCGATCATCTCGGAAAACCGGATCGGATAACCGAAGAGCGCCGCATCGCGGCCATCCGGCGTGGTCGTCGTCTTCTGCCCAA
>CAZQUT010000030.1:4118-6466 GCA_964596555.1 uncultured Thermotogae bacterium | reverse complement strand
GTCCGTTCTGCGATCTTCAGTTCATCGATCGTCTGGCCAATGATGCGCGTCAAGATCCCGTGTTGACAACCGGGGCAATAAGTCGAACGGGCATCGGTAAGGCTCTTGGGCCGGGAAAATACCTTAACCATGTTATCCAAGTCAGTGGGCATACTTCTTCACCTCTCTTAGGATTCCACGCGGTGTGGGAACTACACCGCCCATCTCCCCGTAGAACGGGGTAGCGGCGCGCTCGGCCACAGCCAGTCGCACATCCTCCCACATCTGACCGGCGCTCATCTCTACCGTGAGGATGGTCTGCACACGATCGGAGAGCTTTTTTAGCGGCTCGTACGGGAACGGCCACAGAGTGATTGGGCGGAACAGCCCAAGCTTGATTCCCTCCGCTCTCGCCATGCCCATGACCGTCTTGGCAATGCGCGCAGTCGTCCCGTACGCGGCGATCACGATCTCTGCGTCCTCCGTTTGCGTCTCCTCGTAGCGCACTTCGTTTTTCTCGATCTCACGGTAACGGCGCTGCAATTCCAGGTTCATCTGCTTGAGAACCTCCGGATCGAGATCGAAGCTGAGGATAATGTTCGGATCGCGTCCCTTGGCTCCGGTGGTTGCCCAGTCTTTTTTAGGCAATGATGCGATGTCGATTGGCTCAGGAAGCTCCACAGGCTCCATCATCTGCCCGAGCATTCCATCGGCGAGGATCATCACTGGCGTGCGGTACTTGTCGGCAAGATCGAAGGCAAGCATCGTCAGCGTTCCCGCCTCGGGAACAGTGGATGGGCCAAGGACGATCATGTGGTAGTCCCCGTGCCCTCCCCCTTTTGTCGCCTGAAAGTAATCACACTGCGATGGAGCAATATCACCCAGCCCTGGGCCTCCACGCATGACATTGACGATCACCGCAGGGAGGCTCGATCCAGCAAGATACGAGATCCCTTCCTGCTTCAAGCTGATCCCCGGCGAGGAGGAAGAGGTCATCGTTCGCACTCCGACTGAAGCGGCACCATAGACCATGCTAATTGCCGCCAACTCGCTCTCCGCCTGGACGAACGTGCGCCCCAGTCGGGGCATGTGCACCGCCATGTGCTCCAGAAGCTCGGCTTGCGGGGTGATCGGGTAGGCAAAATAGCACTGGCAACCGGCGCGTATCGCCGCCTCGGCGATCACCTCGTTCCCTCTCATCAACACCTTCTCTCCCATCATCTCCTCCTAGCACAACCTGTAGACAGTAGCCTTAGGCAGCAGCCCTTCAAGCGGCGACCTTCTCTCGGTACACCTCAATCGCGACATCGGGACACGTCAGAGCGCAGAAGGCACACCCGACGCACGCATCTGGCTGTTTTATGTGGACTACGTTGTACCCACTATGATTGAGTTCCCCTGAATAGGCAAGCACCTGATGTGGGCATGCAGCTATACACAACCCACATCCCTTGCAGCGCTCCTTGTCGATCACAACCATCCCTCTTGGCACGGTGACCTCCATTCTATTGCTTGTTGTTGTAGAACTCCTCGCTAAGCCGCTTGCCGCGGCTCTTGTGCAAGCGTGCAAGGCCTTTCTCAGCCTTGGCAATCCACTCCTCTATCTTCTCTTCGATTGATGGGGACTCCACAGTAGAGTCCGTGGGCGTGGTGTGGGAAGAGTAGTTGGTTAGTTCGTGATTCAGGCGTGCAAACTCCTGGTCAAATTCGGCTACATCGGCATCCATAGGCTTCTGTTGTATGGATAGGGCGTAGTTGCCATCTTCGCCTTGTACGCCAACTAGAACGTACACCTGCACACCAGAAGAGAAGCGCTCCATCATCGTTTCGACCGACAATGAAGCGGAAGTAGGTACAATACCGATATTCTCATCGGAGAGGGCCACAACAAGCCCCCTCTCTGTCACCTCGACAATCCTTCCAGTAACCGTCTCTCCAGTCTCAAATGACATCGAATCACCCAGCCTTGGGAAGCATCTTCACCCCTCATCTTGGCGGACGATAGAACACTCAGCACCGCATCAGACGACCTTATTGACCTTTCCCGACTTGATGCAACGGGTGCATACATTGATCCAGACCTTCTTTCCATCAACGAAGGCATGCACGCGCTGGATGTTTGGCATGCGCATACGCCGTGTGTGGCGCATGGAGTGGCTTACCTGGTTTCCAGCCGATGGCCGCTTCCCACAAATATCGCAGACTTGAGACATTAAACTCACCTCTTCTAAGATTTCTTGTTCATCCTCGCCAATACAGGCTCAACGTACACCGGCTCAAGATCGTAGAGCTGATCCTGCGAGAACCTCCGTGCTCCGAGGCGCGCGATGAACGCTGGAGATTGCTGGTTCAGCTCATCGGAAGCACAG
>CAZQUT010000030.1:1901-4018 GCA_964596555.1 uncultured Thermotogae bacterium | reverse complement strand
GCGCCGGTTCTCGATCACAACGCACACACGTGCATCGGCATCGGATACGGCTCGCTCGCGAAACATTCGCCACCCGTCGATCCCAACGAGGGGGATCTTCGCCGCTTGGCATATACCCTTTGCCGTTGCCAATCCGATCCTTAGGCCAGTAAACGATCCGGGCCCGCTGTTCACGCTCACAAGATCGATATCGGAGATCTTCATCTCGCACCGATCGAGAGCCTCGTTAATCAACGGCACAAGCTCCTCTGCATGCTGCAGAGGAGACTCCATCATTAGTTCTGTCAGCGTTTCATCGTCTTTGCACAACGCCACTCCGCCTTCAGCCGCAGACGTATCTATGCCTAAGGTTATCATTCCACAACAATGGTAATTCCGTATCTATCTGTTTTCAAGTAACGATCGGCTTTTCCGGCCAATCGGATATAGCCAGCAACACGCGAGCGCCCTCAACATCACGCTCCATTTGGCGCTGCAATTCAGCAAGTGATGGGAAAGAGCGATCATCTCGTACCCTCCGCAAGATATGTACCTCCAGTGTCTTTCCGTACAGATTCTCAGTCATCACCGGGTCTTCCAAACCTGAGCAATCGTCTTCCTTGAACAGATGTACTTCACACCGGCGGTCGCTTCCATTCACCGTCGGGCGCGTGCCAACGTAGAGGAGACCAGGTGACTGATTGCCATTCCAGAAGGCCCGCACAAGATACAGCCCATCCCTTGGAAGGAGGACTTGTTCATCGATCGACAGGTTTGCAGTGGGGTGTCCAAGCTTTCTTCCCAGACGATCGCCGTGAACAATGCGTCCCACAAGGAGGGGAGGGCGGCCAAGGAGAACGGCCGCATCTTCAATCATTCCCATAGAGATAAGGCTGCGGATGCGCGTGCTGCTCACCGGAGATCCGTCGACGACAACGGCCGGAACAGCGGCAACAGATACCGATTCCCTCTCGCAGATCGCCTGCAACAGGGAAAGATCGCCCTCTCGATTATGCCCAAAGCGAAAGCTCTGCCCGACCACAACCGCACGTGCTGCAAGCCTCTCAATTAGCACATCGCGCACGAACACGTCAGGAGAGATCCCGGAGATATCTGCAAAGCCAACCCTCTCCACACGATCAACGTATCGCTTAAGAAGAGTCACCTTGATTTCCTCGGGAAGGAGGAGCCCTTGTGTTTTTCCCCTTACAGCAAGACGCGGCGGAAATATGAATGCGTACGCAACCCGCTTGAGGCACTCTTTACGGGCGATCTCGCTAAGGTAAGCGAGAATGAGTTGATGCCCTCGATGGACTCCATCGAATGTTCCAATCGCAACGACACTCTCTGCTTCCCTGGTTTCGGACATGGTAGGCACATGGTAACAGAATAGGGATCGGCGATCAGCTTTCGGTAGTCAGCCGACAGCTGTTCACACAGTTGACCGGCACGATTCCACTAATGTAAGATCTACTTATAATGCCAATCGAGCGAACCGTTGGACTTCAAGCTTCAGATGAACCCTCCCTCGTAAACCTCCGCCCCGGACAGCTCGACGACTTTATCGGCCAGGAAGAGATCAAGGAGAAGCTACACATCTACATTACTGCAGCAAAGGGACGCGAGGAGCCTCTCGATCACGTCTTGCTGCACGGCCCACCGGGATTGGGGAAGACTACCCTTGCGCAGATAATTGCATCTGAGATGGGGGTAAGCATTCGTACAAGTTCAGGCCCGGCAATTGAGAAGGCGGGTGACCTTGCTTCGATCCTGACCAACCTCAAACCGCACGATGTGTTCTTCATCGATGAGATTCACCGTTTGCGCCGGAATGTTGAGGAGATCCTCTACCCGGCAATGGAGGACTACAAGATAGACATCATCCTTGGAGAGGGGCCGAACGCTCAATCGCTGCGCATCGACCTCCCCCCGTTCACGCTCATCGGGGCCACGACCCGTGCCGGCTTGATATCGGCGCCGATGCGCGATCGGTTCGAAGTGGCGTTTCGCCTCGCCTTCTACCAGGTAGAGGAACTGCAACAGATTATCATTCGCGCAGGGAAGCTCCTGGGAATCGAGGTCACAGAAGATGGCGCTCGCGAGCTGGCCAGCCGTTCACGGGGGACACCGCGCATCGC
>CAZQUT010000030.1:0-1801 GCA_964596555.1 uncultured Thermotogae bacterium | reverse complement strand
CAGAAGATGGCGCTCGCGAGCTGGCCAGCCGTTCACGGGGGACACCGCGCATCGCCGTTCGCCTCCTCCGCCGCACCCGCGACGTGGCACAGGTCAAAGGAAAGGGGAAGATAGACGAAGATATGGCCAGGCAATCGCTTGACCTGCTACGGATCGACGAAGTCGGATTGGATACGCTCGATCGTGCTCTATTGCAGGCGATCGTTATCAAGTTTGGCGGCGGACCCGTCGGCCTGGATACATTAGCTGCTTCCCTCTCGGAGGAGAAGGACACGATCACCGACATGGTAGAGCCCTATCTGCTGCAGAACGGGTTCATTCAGCGCACTCCCCAAGGGCGCATCGCCACCGAGCGTGCGTACAAGCATCTAGGAAAGGAACAAGGAGATCGCCTCTTCTAATCTGTGCTGAAGCGCCGGTACAACTTCTTGATGTTCTCGATAAACTCCCGCACCACACCGAAGAATCGTCGCCAATCGTAGAGGAGCGCCAGCGCTATCCACGCAATGTAGATGTAGGCAGCACTGGGGGAGCGAAAGTAGGCAACGATGAGCGGAAGGGCAACCAGGGGAAAGGCAAATGACATCGTAACCGACTTCGACTGGAATAGAATGATGAACAGAAGGGCGACAGTTACGTAGATCCCCGCTGGCAGGACGGGGACAAAGCTGGCCATCACGAGGTAGCACAGGGCAGCGAAGACCATCATCATATCGAAGGCAAACTCATGCTCTCCGATCCATGTCGGGCTCTTGTTTTGACGGCGAGCAAGGCGGCCGTCAAGAATGTCTGTGGTCCATCCTATCATCGTGAGGAAGATGACCCAGCCGAGTGCGCGTGGACCAACAAAACCCAATGCGATTATGACTACAGCAATCGCACCCCGCGACGCCGTGAGAATATCCGGAGCTCTAGTCATCTCTATTCACCATCCTACATTGTAACGTGCACGTCATCGCCGAGGCAAACACTCCTCATGCAAGCTGCTTCCAGATTGAGGGGATCCCCATTCCCATGACAATCATCGCGCCTCCCATCCATTGAGAGGGCCCCATTGTTTCCCCCAACAGGAGAAAGCCAAACAGAGCAGCGAAGGCAG
This sequence comes from uncultured Thermotogae bacterium, assembly GCA_964596555.1. Classification (GTDB taxonomy): domain Bacteria; phylum Bipolaricaulota; class Bipolaricaulia; order UBA7950; family UBA9294; genus M55B144. Next base: position 702 of record CAZQUT010000030.1, on the reverse strand, counting down.
GCTCCATGGTGAGAATGATCGCCGTGTACGAAGCCGTGGAAGATGCCTGGAATCGGTTCAGTACGTACAGCGCAACGGCCGTCGCCAGGACGCCCGTAACCAGTATCCCCTCGATAAGAGAACCGGAGAGAGCGGGAACGCTTCGCTCCATGGTCAGTGCCCCGATCAGGCTCAACAGGCCAACGACGCCTACCTGCACGAGAAGAAGCTGACGATAGTCGCTGCGACGCACGAAACGATCGACAAGGATAATGTGCAATGCGAAGCTGACGGCACAAGCAAGAGTGAGTGCGTCACCCTTGTTCATCGCTCCAAGCTGACCCTTGCCAGCAACAAGGAGGAATAATCCTCCCGCGGCAAACAGAGTCCCCAGCCACACCGTCAACTGCACGCGCTTGCGTAGCAACATGGATGCGGCGATTGGTACTATCACCACCGACAGGCCTGTGAGCAGGCCGCTCTTCGTCGCTGTTGTGTACACCAGACCCCATGTTTGAAACAGATACCCAAGGAATAGTGCTATCCCCACCACCGACCCGCGCATGAGAGAGCGGCGGTCGATGCGTCGCAGTGTCCCATGCAGCATGATTGCCAGGACGAGGAACGCAACGCCAAAACGAGCGGCGAGGAAAGAAAGCGGACCAACCTCCGTCATCCCCTGTTTCACAAGAACGAACGTCCAGCCCCAAATTACGGTTATCG
>CAZQUT010000029.1:2547-10433 GCA_964596555.1 uncultured Thermotogae bacterium | reverse complement strand
TCGCGCATCCACTTGACCTGCACCGCCGTCTTATATGGAACTTCCTGAAATGTGACCCCGAAAACCTTCTCCCGAATCAGCTCGGCCACGAGAAACTCCACCGGACGATCAATCTTGATATCGGCGGAAAATATCGCTGGCCCCACGGGTAAGTATGGGACAAGCGTCCGCAGTACTTCATCAATGTTCGTCTCCCGCGTGGCGGAGATCGGCACTAGCTCACGGAACTTCCCCGTGTGCTCATAGGCAAGGAGTGTCTCCTCAAGGGCATTTCCGCGCGCGGTGTCGATCTTGTTTACGAGAAGGATCATCGGCCGCTCTTCACCCTCCAGGCTGTCAAGCACCGTGCGATCGTAGTCGCTCACCTTTCCCCACGGAGCAACCATGTACAGGATGACATCCAGTTCGCGTAGTGACCGAAAAGCCTCACGTAAGATGTGTCGGCTCAGCTCATTCTGTGCCCGATGCAGGCCTGGTGTGTCGACAAACACAATCTGCTCCTCGTCCGTCGTGTACACACAGCGCACTCGGTTGCGTGTTGCCTGTGGCTTGCGAGACGTGATGAGAAGCTTCTCCCCCATCACCACGTTTAAGAACGTGGACTTGCCGACGTTCGTCTGCCCCAACACCCCAACTACTCCCGACCTATGTGCGCTCATCGATGAGATCCCCCATACGCACAGCAACGGCCAAACGCTCGATCTTTGAGGCGACGTACACATCGTGATCGGCGTGGGGAACGATCTCACGTACCCGCGCATGGATCCGCGCTGTCACCGTAGCAAGCTCATCCACACCCTGAAAGTCAATCGCCTGCGCCGCACAGAGGTACTCTATTGCAATGATCCGCTCCAGGTTATCGATTATTCGCAGTGCCTTGCGCGCCGAAATAGGAGCAAGGCTGTTGTGGTCCTCTTTGCCGCCAGAAGTGGGGATGGAATCGACGAGCGCCGGGTGACAGAGGACCTTGTTCTCGCTCACCAGTGCCGCTGCAGTGTACTGAACGAGCATCAGTCCAGAGTTGACTCCACCGTCTTTGACGAGAAAGAGGGGCAGCCCTCGCCCAGTGCTCGTGAGGAGACGATCGATCTGGCGCTCGGCAATGTTTCCCACTTCGGCAAGCGCCATCCCCGCCATCTCCAATGCCAAGCCAAGAATTTCCCCGTGGAAGTTCCCTCCCGAGAGGACTGAGCCGTCGGCAAAGACAAGCGGGTTGTCCGTCGCCGAGTTGATCTCGATCTTGAGCTTCTCCTCCAGGAAAGACAACGCCTCCACTGCCGGACCGAGGACCTGTGGGATGCAACGCAGGCTGTAAGCATCCTGCACGTCGTCGACTGTGCTATCGATGAGATCGCTTCCATCGATCAATCCCCTTATCCGCTCGGCGATCATCACCTGTCCGGGATGGGGTCTATTCCTGTGGAGCCTTGCTTGAAACGGGGCGCTAAACCCGCGTAGTGCCTCCAGGGAAAGCGCAGCAGCGCTGATGGCGTTCTCCAGTAGTTGTTTCCCTCTCATGTACACGAGGAACGAAAGGCCGCTCATGAACTGCGTCCCGTTGAGCAGAGCTAGCCCCTCTTTCGGAGCAAGGGTAATTGGCTCCCGCTCAATCACTGAAAGAGCGGTCTTCCCATCGATGCGCACCCCGTCGTGCATCGCCTCTCCTTCACCGATTAGAACGAGGGCGATGTGCGCCAGGGGAGCCAAGTCGCCCGACGAACCCACCGATCCCTGTACAGGGACGATGGGGTGAACGTGGTAGTTGAGAAGATCGACGAGGTAGTCGATCGTCGTCCCCCGTATCCCTGAGTTTCCTTTGGCGAGTGAGTTGATGCGAAAGAGGAGCATCGCGCGCACCACCTCTTCGGGGGCAGGATCTCCAACCCCGGCCGCATGTGATAGCACGATGTTGCGTTGCAAACGGTCCAGATCCTCGCGCGCGATCGTCCGGTTGCTCAGGCGCCCAAACCCGGTGTTGATCCCATATACCGGCGCCCCGGCGGCAACAATGTCCTCAACCACTTGCGCTCCAGTGCGTACACGCAGCCGTGCCGCCTCTCCTACTACGACGGGCTCGCCATGGAAGACGACTCGCGCAGCCTGGTCAAGTGAGAGTGTATTCCCATCCAGTTCTATCATTTCTTCACATCCCTCTTATGCATTAGCTTACACCAATCGGTCCGCAGATCAATCGTATGTCGTACGCTCACCTATCGCCAGCAGCACCACTCAAGAATTGTAAAGCCGCGATACGCTTACTATACTCAACAACGTATGAATACTCTCGTTAAGAACATATTGCAACTCGTCACGCCACGCGGGGATGGCCCGGTGAAAGGATCGCTGATGAATGACATCTCCGTGCAGGAGAACGTATCAATCCGCATTGACGATGGAATGATCGTCGAGATCGCGCCTCAAGTCGACCAACACGGTATTGATGTCACAATTGATGCAGGCAAAGCGGTGGTCCTACCTGGCCTCGTCGATCCGCACACGCACGCCGTCTTCGCCGGAACGCGTGAGGAGGAGTTCCTTGCCCGTCTGCAGGGTCAGCCCTACGACGAAGGGGGAATCCAATCGACAGCTCGCTCTGTCGCTGCCGTGAGTGAGAAGGAGTTGGTACAAGGGACAGTTCCCCGTCTTCAGATGATGCTCGAAAACGGAACGACGACGGTGGAGATCAAGAGCGGCTACGGATTGAGTCTGGAGGGTGAGACGAAGCTCCTCCTGGCGATCAGACAACTGCGAAAGACTGTTCCGATACGCGTTGTTGGCACGTTCCTCGGTGCACATGCTTTCCCTAAAGATGTTCGCCGCGATGACTATATATCGACGATCATCACCGAGATGATCCCCACGGTGCGCCGTCGGCGCTTGGCACAGTTCTGTGATGTGTTTTGCGATGAGGGCTTCTTCACCGTAAGTGAGACGCGCACCATCCTGCGCGCGGCACGAGGAGCCGGCCTCCGGCTTAAGCTGCACGCCGATGAACTGGCGGATGTGGGGGGAGCGGAGCTCGCGGCTGATCTGGAGGCGACATCAGCCGATCACCTTCTGTGCACAAACGAACGCGGTATGCGCCGGCTGCGAGAGGCAGGCGTGATACCCGTTCTTCTCCCCGGCACCGCATTCACGCTCAGCTCTGCCTACGCGCCCGCAAGGAGGATGGTGAATCTTGATCTTCCAGTCGCGCTGGCCACCGACTTCAATCCGGGAACCTGTCTCATCTACTCAATGTGGATCATTATCGGTCTGGCTGTGATGAAGATGGGTCTCAGTATCGAGGAGGCGTTGACCGCAGCAACGCTCAACGCCGCTGCTGCAATCGAGCTGTCAAGCGAAGTCGGGTCGCTCGAAGTGGGAAAGAGGGCCGATCTTCTTCTCCTCGATCTGGATAACTACCGGCAGATTCCATACTACTTTGGGCACAATCCAGTTCGCATGGTGCTGCGGGATGGCAAGGTCATTCACGACGTCAGTTTGCGCAACAAGACCACGCCTCCCGAGAAGGCCACTCCGCGACAACCATGATCCGCATTCTTGCCTACGCCAAGATCAACCTCTCACTCAATGTCCTTCGCCGCCGCGAGGATGGATTCCACGAGATCAACTCTCTCATCCAGACGATTGACCTTGCTGATGAGATCAGCGTGCGACAAACCGACGCTGCGTTGACCGTGACTAATAACCTTGAGATACCGCCACAGGAGGATCTCGCGTGGAGGGCCGCCCGCCTCGTCCTCGATCGAAAGGACGTGCGCTCCGGAATGCAGCTGAGCGTCCGCAAGAGGATACCAACCGGAGCCGGACTGGGGGGCGGGTCCAGCGATGCAGCGGCAGTGCTGTGGGCGGTGGATCGCCTGACACCACCCGTTCTTCCTCACAAACACCTGTTTGATCTCGCCGCGCAACTAGGGTCGGACGTCCCGCTGTTCTTGCATGGCGGACTTCTGCGGGCCACTGGAAGGGGAGAATCGATAACGCCAATCTTTCCCTGCCGCAGGGAGATATTCGTTCTTATTGTCCCCCCTGTGCACAGCGATACGACAAGTGTCTACCGGGAGATGCAAACGCTGATTGTGCCGGACCGACGTAGCGCGCAACAGCCTCATCTCGGAGAGAATGACCTGTACTCGGCGGCTGTCTTCCTGTATCCTGAACTCACCCCCTACGGGCACGCTATCGGAAAGCTGGGGGCAGAATATGCCGGGATGAGCGGCAGTGGATCCACATTCTTCGCCGCGTTCAAGGATGAGAGGACTGCCACTACCGCGCGTTTGAATATGGAGAAAACGTTCCCACAGGCGAGGGTCTACCTGGTTCAGGCCACGAGCACAGGTTTCCTCGCGAAAGGAGAAGCATGATACACATCGCTATCGACGGACCGGCTGCCTCCGGGAAGACCTCTCTCGGACGAGCGATCGCACAGTACTTCCATTTCTTGTTTGTCGAGACAGGCAAGATGTATCGCGCAGTCGCACTGGGACTCGATCGCGGGCTCTCCTTAGACGAGGTACACGTCACGATGAGTGATGCCAGCCGTATTCTCCTGAACGGGGAAGACGTAAGCGATATCCTGCACACGCCAAGGCTCGATCAGGGATCATCTCGTGTCGCCACGCGCCCGGAGGTTCGGCGGCTTCTCGTCAGGTTGCAGCAGGAGATCGCCAAAGGACACGATGTCGTGATGGAGGGACGCGACATCGGCACCGTTGTCCTGCCACACGCTGATGTGAAGATATTCCTGCAGGCATCGCCAGAAGAGCGCGCGCGCCGTCGAGCAAGCGAGCGTCATCAGACTCAGCTAGACAGAACATTGCGCGAGATAAACACCCGCGACACGCGCGACCAAACGCGTACTATTGCCCCCTTGAACCCCGCAAGTGATGCAACTATAATGCACACGGACAATAAGAGCCTCGCCGAGGTTGTTTCCGAGGCGATAGCCCTAGTCGAGGAGCGGTTGCACACCGGTGACACAGTGGCTAAGTAATCTCTTTAGAAATGGCATCTATGCGTTGGTAATCTTCCTTCTCGGTATCCCTACTTTCATCTTGTTCAAAGTGCGCGTGCGCGGAAAAGAGATGATCGAGGCAGGCAAGGAATACATTATCGTCGCTCAGCACCGCAGTTATTGGGATATCCCGATACTGGTCGTTGCCTTTGGTTTGCGCAACCGCATTCAGTTTATCGCTCGGGAAGGGTTGAAGAAGAACCCGATCTTCCGGCCGCTTCTGCACCTATTTTCGACGACCATCGATCGTGAGAACTTCGGCAAGAGAGATTTCCGCCGTGTTCTGCAAGCGATGCGCAAAGAGAGGCTGATAGGGATATTTCCCGAGGGGACAACGAAGGCAAAAGCAGGCGCCAAGACGGGAGTAATTCACTTCGCCAGGCTTACGCGCAAGCCGCTCCTTCCCGTACACCTCAAGGTAGACGGCCAGTATCCGCCACGCTATCCATTTCGATTTCCACGGGTAACGGTCTCCATCGGCAAGGCGATCAGCCTCAAAGACCTCGAGAAAGAAATCCCGATACTGCCGGAAAGATCGAGCGAACGTGCATTTGTACTGACCAAAAGACTAATGGAGCGCATTGATGCCACTTGATAAAGGAGGAGGATAGTAGAAACTCTACAGATGTACTTGCAGGCTCCCAACCCCCAGATGCAAAGGGAAGGGGAAATTCCACTAACAGGTGATAGCAATATGGAAGAAAGAATCAGGATGAAAGACGCTTTCACTGAAAGCGACGTCAAGATGTATAGCCGTGGGGACACGATCACAGGAACGGTTGTACAGATAAACGATAGCGAGATTCTCGTTGATATCGGCTACAAATCCGAAGGGATTCTCCCGGTAGGAGAGCTCTCCCCCTTCCGCAAAGAAGGGAAGGTTGAGGAAGGGGAAGAGATCGAGGTTCTCGTCACGTACATCGATGAGGAGAAGGGAACAGTCTTCGCCTCCGAGAAACAAGCCGAATACGAGAAACGAATCGACACTCTCGAAGCATCATACCGCGATGGTGAGATAATCGAGGGTGAAATTGTAAACGAGGTCAAGAACGCTGGTTACCACGTCAATCTCGATGGTATCCGCGCGTTCCTCCCGGGATCACACCTCGGAAGCGACCTGCCGAGTGCGATCGATGAGTTGAAGGGGATGCGCATCCCATTCAAGATCCTCGAGCTTTCTCGCCGCGACAAGAATCTCGTCGTCTCTCACAAGCAGTACCTGAAAGACGAAGAGAAGAAGAAGCGCATGGCTCTCTTCGAGAATCTGGAGAAAGGACAAGTGATTGAGGGCACGATCCGCAGTGTCGTCGACTTCGGACTGTTCGTCGATATCGGCGGTTTCGAAGGGCTCGTGCACCGCTCGGAGATCGCATGGAAGGATCTCCCCGTCCCTCCCAGTCAGTACAAGCCAAAGGACAAGGTGACGGTTACGGTCATCGACTTCGACAAGGAGAAAGGAAAGGTCTCACTGTCGATCAAGCGTCTTCGCCCGAACCCCTGGGAGGGAATCAGCGAGCGATATCCCGCGGGAACAAGAGTTAAAGGAACTGTTGTCAGCGTCACTGACTTCGGCGCATTTGTGGAGCTCGAACAGGATATCGAGGGACTGGTACACATCTCCGAGCTCTCCTGGGGCTACCCGGAGAACCCAAAGGAGATTGTGCACGAGGGGGATGAGGTCGAGGTCGTCGTTCTGAATTGTGATGAAGAGACGCACCGCATCAGCCTCTCCCTCCGCCGTACGCAGCGCGATCCGTGGGAAGACGGCGAGGCCAAGTATCCCGTCGGCCAACGAGTGGTCGGTACAGTCACCAAGATCACCGATTTCGGTGCCTTCATTAAACTAGAGGACGGCGTCGAGGGCCTAGTTCACGTCTCCGAGCTTGATTGGGGGCACGTCGCACATCCACGTGATGTCCTCAAGCAAGGCGAGACCGTGGAGGTAAAGGTGCTGAGTGTCGATCCCAAGGAGCGCCGTATCAGCCTGAGCATCCGCGAGCTGAAGGCCAACCCATGGCGCAAGTTCGTCGAGGGCTACTCCATCGACCAGGTAATTGAAGGTGAGATCACCGAAATCAAAGATTTCGGCGCATTTATGAAGATCACCAAAGACGTCGACGGGTTGATACACGTATCCGAGATCAGCGATCAGCGGATCGCGACCCCGAAAGATGTCCTCACCGTGGGAGACAAGGTGCAGGCAAAGATCATCGGAATCAACGAAGATAAGAAACAGGTGCGGCTCACCATGCGCAACCTGTTCGGACCTCCAGAGGTTCCCGTTGCTCGCGAGCCGCGCAAGCCGCGATCGAGAAAACGGCCTAAGGAAAGGATAGATAGTGCGTTCCTTGATGGCGCTGGTCACGAAAGCCTAAGCATGCGCGACTTATTAAGCAACATCCATGTGGACGACGACACCACAGACGATACCACAACGGAATAGATACCCTTTGAGGAGGATTAGATAATGAACAAAGGCGAATTCATCGATCGCTTGTCCGATTCAGCCGACTTGACCAAGAAAGAGGCACGTCAGCTTCTCGACTCGGTGCTCAGCCTCATTTCGGACTCTCTGCTGCACGGAGAGGAGGTCAAGCTTGTGGGATTCGGCAAGTTCGGCGTGCGCGCGCGCCGCGCAAGCAGCCGCATCAATCCCCAGACCAAGAAACCGATCCAGGTTGCTGCTAAGGTCGTACCGCTGTTCAAGGCTGGAAAGGAGCTGAAGCGCGTTGTGGAGAAAAACCTCAAGGTAACGGCAAAGGGCGGCGTAGCGCGCAAGTAGTTACTCGCCTTCAACTAACACATAAACGATGGCCAGCCTGTCCGCATGCGACAGGCTGGTTTTAATCTTTCCATCCGCAAGCTCACA
>CAZQUT010000029.1:0-2447 GCA_964596555.1 uncultured Thermotogae bacterium | reverse complement strand
CGACACCGCTTGGCGACAACGATCGATCGCAGTTCGTCAACCGCTGCATTGAGGTCATCGTTTATCACGAGATACTCAAACAGTGGCATCGACTTCATCTCTTCCACAGCCACCGAAAGCCGCAATTCGATCTGCCTATCAGTCTCCGTCCCCCGCTCACGCAGGCGCGTGCCGAGGATCTCAAGCGACGACGGTGTGAGAAAGACATAGACGACGGAGAAATCGCCCAGTCCCCGCTCCATCAGCTTTGTCGCACCTTGCACATCAATGTTCAGGATTACATCCTTTTCCTCCGCAAATACCGCTTTGATCTGGCCGCGCGATGTGCCGTATTGATGCCCCAGGTAAGTCACATGCTCGACAACCTCACTCTCCTGAACGAGTTGCTCGAACTGTTCATCGGTGATGAAGTGGTAATCGCGGCCATCGACCTCATCGCTTCTCCGGGAGCGCGTCGTGAAGGATACCGAGTAGGAAAGCCCAGGAAGCGTCTCCATGACCCGTTCGATCACCGAATTCTTCCCCGCCCCAGACGGCCCACAGACAATGAACGCCACGCCGCCGCCAACGCCACGCCGCCGACTGCTTATCACCTCACTCGACATTCTGTACCTGCTCCTTGAACGCATTGACGGCAAGCTTCATGTCAATCACGAGGCCGTTGATCGCCAGATCGCGTGATTTCGACCCCAGCGTGTTCACCTCACGCAGCATCTCTTGGCTAAGAAAGTCAAGCTCCTTACCAACCGGCTCGCTTGAAACGAGAAGTGATCTTGCGCGAGCAACGTGCCCCTGCAGGCGAGCAATTTCCTCCTGCACATCGTAGCGCTCAACGATAAGGGCGATCTCCATCTCCATGCGCGCAGGGTCAACTTCCACGCTGAGAGAGGCAATCTTTTCCAGCATCCGCGCCCGCAGCTCACTTACCACCTCCGGCAACCGGTCCTCTACCTGCGCAACAAGAGATGATATCCTGCTTAAGATCCCCTCGATCTCCCCCGCGAGGTGCTCTCCTTCTTTCGCCCGCGCGTTCTTCGTCGCTGCAATCGCCTCCTGCAGCGCCTCCTCGATAATTGGGGCCGGATCGTCGTCTTTGCCACTTGCCTGCTGCAGCGCACCAACTGCTATCAGATTGGACAGGTTTGGAGGCTCAGGAAGAGAGAACCGCTCAACCACGTGCCGCAATCCGCTCAGGTACCTCTCAATAGTCTCTGAGGAGAAGATCTCCTGCTCCACTGCTTCCGCGTCGCGCTCAAGCGAGACTTGCACTCCAATCTCTCCTCGCTTGAATGCACGCTTGATCAACTCTTCCACCTGTACCTGCACCTGTGGGCGATCGTGAAGGGATCGCACGCGCACAGATAGGAAGCGGTGATTTAGGGTGCGCAGAGTAACCTCCACGCGCCAACCAGCGGCAGTTGCCGTTCCCATGCCAAAACCAGTCATACTACTTATCATTCTTTCCTCCAATAAACGAGATCGAAGCATACCCGACGACCGCAGATCGGTCTCCGGTCATATCGCCGGAGGTGGCATACGAGGCGAGTTTTGCCTCCCACCCCAAAGTGCGCGCACAGCTCATCAGCACGGTGATCGCGCCCCCGCCACAGATCGTAAGCCTCTCCGCGATCAGCTTGTGGTAGAAACCCTCCACATCCAGGGCCAGAATACGGTCGATCGCTTCGTGGTCAATTCTGCGAGCAACCTTGTCAGGCTGATAGTGGGTGAAGTCGCTACTAGCGATGACCACACCAGCGCTTTCTTTGGCGACAGCGGCGATCGCCTCACCCAAGGAAACAACATCATCGATCGATGGGAGCATCACGCAGATGGGGACAAACGGGACATCAAGTCCAAACAGATGCTGAAGAAATGGAAGCTGCACCTCGATCGAGTGTTCACGCGTGAACGCCTCCGGCGCGACTCTGACCCCAGCGTCTACCAGGTTCAGCGCGATCTCCGTAGCAATTGGAGAAGAGCCAAGCGGCGTCTCCCACACGCCCTCAGTTGCGATCGAAATCAGAGATCCCATCCCCGTGTGATTCGATCCGAGGATGATCGCCCACTCAGGTCTTCCGCGTGCGGCAAGCTCCTTGTATCCCTCACCTGCTACCCCTCCCGAGTACACGTACCCAGCATGCGGGGCGATGAGGCCCATCGATGAGTCGAGTGGGGTAAGGGGACGCGGGACACCACACAGTCGTGTCAATTCCCGGGAGAGGCCATCAGGACTCCCCGGATAGAACATACCAGCAACGACAGGTTTGCGATGTGATGTCATGATGCAACGATTGTAGCGCCCCACCGATCGACGGCGCAACTGCTTTTCTTGACAGGCCGCGCTGGGTTCATTAACATCTTGTTATCAATTGGGAGATCGTTTAATGGTAGGACAACAGGCTCTGGTCCTGTTAGTGGGGGTTCGAATCCTCCTCTCCCAACCAGCA
>CAZQUT010000028.1:7737-10557 GCA_964596555.1 uncultured Thermotogae bacterium | reverse complement strand
AGGACTGTCTCGCGCAGGAAGCGCTCTACATCGCGGTAGAAGGCTTCGATGGTCTCCACTTTGCGAAAACCGTGGCCCTCTCCCGGATAGAGGTGGTACTCGTGTTTGATGCCTCTGCGCTGCAATGAGTCGACGATGACCTCTGACTGCTCTTTGGGGACGACCCTGTCGTCCTCTCCCTGAAAGATGCCAATCGGGTCGACGATCTTGTCAACAGAGTTGATCGGGGAGCGTTCTCGATACACCGCGCTCGTCTCTGGCAGCTTCCCAACGAGAGTGTCAAGGTAGTGCGCCTCGAACTTGTGTGTCTCCAGTGCCAGGCGGAAGAGATCGGAGACCCCGTACAGACAGAGGGCGGCGCGGAAGAGGCCAGGGTGCTCGGTGAGACAACGAAGGACGGTGTATCCACCAGCGCTCCCTCCCATGATCACTAGCCGCTTTCCATCCGCCCGCTCACTTTGGGCAAGGAAGCGCGCTCCGGCAGCGGTGTCCTCTACATCGATGATTCCCCATCTGCCGTTCAGCGCCTCGCGATACGCGCGACCGTAACCGATGCTCCCGCGATGGTTTACCTGTAGAACGGCGTACCCGCGCGAGGTGAAGAACTGCGCTTGTGCGTGATAACCAACGGCATACTGCGATGTTGGGCCACCGTGTACCTGGACGATCGCCGGTGGTTTGCACCGGCCGACAAACGCCTCGTTGCACGGAGTGTAGTAGAGACCGTGGACGATCTCCCCATCGTCCGACTCCCAAGCCACCTGCTCTGGTGTCGACAAATCACCTTGTGGAATCGTTTCTGTTGCGCTGAAACGATGGATTTGTGCCTGCGAGACATTCTGCTTCGAGCCAACGCCGAGAGTACACGTAACAATGCGCGGCGGGATCGTCGCTCCCTGTGCAATCAGTGCTACAACGTCCTCGGTCGGCGATGGCGATACCTGCGAGAATAGGGAGTAATCGGTAAGGTCTTGTGCAAAATCATCGCTGCGGCCGGTCTCAATATCGATCTGTCGTAGCGCATCCCGTCCATCGGAGCGTGCTCGGTAGATGATGCCGCATCCATTACTCGCAAAGCCGTAGGTGCGTTCGCCCTGGACCCAACCAGGCTGTGCGAGATCCTCTTCTTCAGATGTCAGTGGGCGGCTCATCGCATTCTCAAGATCGTAGAGCATCAGGTTCCCGTAGCCCGACTCGTCGGATACGTACGCCAGGCTCTTCCCGTCGGGCGAGAACTGCGGCTGGAAGATCGCCACGCTCTTGCCTCCCGCTACTATCTGATCATCGTGAAGCACGGGGAGGCCTGATTCGTTCATCTGCAAGGTTGCCAGATGAAGCTGCGTCCCGTCCCACGGCATGTTCGGATGATCCCAACTGATCCAGGCGATCATCTTCCCGTTTGGATGCCAGCAGGGGTGCATGTAGAAGTCGTTACCGGAAGCGATCCGCTTTGGCCAGTATTTGCCCTCTGTATCGCAGATGGCGATGGCGTCGTTTGTTCCATCGGAGTGAACGTAGATAATGAAGTGGCCGTCGGGTGAGACCGTGGGTGATGCCGCCTCGCCGAACGGCGGGGTGATTGGCCGTGCAGCTCCGCCAGCGAGCGATTGACGATAGATCCTCCCTCCGCTGATGAAGTAGACGATGCCGCACGCCACGGTGAAGTCTCCTCCGCCGTAGCCGACGCGGGCGCGCACCGAGAGCTCCGCCGTCAGGTCGCGCGCTCCCTCTCCACGGCGCTTCACAACAAGCACTCCTCTGTCCGAGCGCCCTTCGAGCCAAACGAGGGTCTCACCATCCGAGTCCCACATCACGTCGCTCAACCGCACGCCGAGCGCCAGTTGCCGCGGTGTGATCGGGCTGTCCCACATGCCGTAGGTGCGTTCTGTCTTGTTCACTAGTCTCCCTCCCAGTAGATCGACCCCAAATCGAGGACGTAGAGCGGCAGGATGTGGTAGCCCATCAGGTTGGCGTTCATCCCCTCCAGTTGATGCGGCACCTGAATCCAGGCCATGACGGCATCATCCGAGATCAGCGTCTGCACCATTGCATAGATCGTTTTTCGCTCACCAAGGTCGTTCGTCTCGCGACCGCGCACAAGGAGATCACGCAAGTAGTCGTTCGTGTATTGCCAGTAGTAGGCAGAAGACCCATCTTCCTGTGCCTGCTCGAAGCCCTTAGTGAAGTTCGCCGCCGGCTCGATGAACACATCGTGAGCGATGACGGTCATATCATAGTCCCATTGCTTGTAGACGCGGTCGAGCCATTGGCCCCATTCGAGGATCTGCAGCTTGCAGTCGATCCCCACTTGCCTCAGCTCATCGGCGATTATCTGTCCGGTGCGGATGTGGAACTCGTAGGGTTGCGGGAGGTAGATCGTGGTAGAAAATCCGTCCGGGTAGCCGGCCTGTGCAAGAAGAGCGCGAGCCTTGTCCGGATCGTAAGGGTACCTACCGACGAGATCGACGTAGTAAGGGCTGAGCGGTGTCATATGCGAGCCGACCGGGCTCCCCCATTCTTGCTTGAGATCGGTCGCAGCGATGATCTCGTCGCGGTTGATCGCGTAGCATATCGCACGGCGAACAAGGACGTTGTCAAACGGCGGGCGTGAGTTGTTCATCGCTAGGATCTGTACCAGGTTCTGCGGGCCGGAGATGACCTTGAACGCAGGGTCGTTTTCGATCTGCAGCCCATTCTGCCCGACCATGCGATCAACAAGATCCACGTTCCCTGCGCGCAGGGCGGCGAGCGATGCCGCCTGATCGGAAATGAATCTACAGATCACCTTGTCCAGATACGGAACACCGGGTTGCCAGTAAT
>CAZQUT010000028.1:5442-7637 GCA_964596555.1 uncultured Thermotogae bacterium | reverse complement strand
CGGCTCGTTGATGTTGTACATCACAAGCTGGAAGCTCGCTGCCGCCGGGGTGAGGATCATGTTCAACCCGTCCGGTTCGGCCATCAGCGCAACGGTTAGTGTCCCCCCGCTGGTCTGGGAGAAGACGGACATCCCCATTAGAACCACCACAACAACCATCAGCACACAAGACCTCGTACGCATCGGTCCCTCCTCTTAAAGAAGCGCGATTTGTTCCCTTCAAGATGCAATGCCTCGCCGCGCATGGTACCGCTCGCACGTGCAGTAGGCAAGGGAGGGTCTAGTACGAACGCATGTAGTTTGGGTCCAGCATATCGCGCAATCCGTCCCCCAGTAGGTTCAGTCCGAGGACAGTGATTGCAATGGCAATCCCGGGGAAGACAGCAAGGAGTGGATCGAGCCCCATGAACGTCTGTGCATCACGGAGCATCCCGCCCCAGCTGGCAAATGGTGGCTGCGTGCCGAGTCCGAGGTAGCTCAATCCCGCTTCGGCAAGGATGGCGCCGGCAAACTGGATTGTACCCTGTACGATGAGCGGCGAGAGGATGTTTGGCAGCACATGGTGCCAAGCCACGGCTGCGCGGCTGCGACCAATGGCCACTGCTGCGGCGACGTACTCTTCCTCACGTGCGGAAAGGACCGATCCCCGCGTGAGGCGAGCGAAGATCGGTATGTTGTAGATTCCAATAGCGATCATGCAATTCGTCAGGCTGGGACCGAACACCGAGGAGAAGAGGATCGCGCTCAGTACGGCGGGGAATGCATATAGAACATCTATCACCCGCATCGTTGCCTCATCCATCATTCCCCCTGCCAGACCTGCGATTAGGCCACACAGGATCCCAAGAGCCATCCCTCCGCTCACCGTGACTATCCCGATGAGGATCGAGTTTCGCGCTCCCTGCATGATCCGGCTCACAACGTCGCGGCCGTAGGAATCCGTTCCCAGAGGGTGCTGCCACGTGGGAGACGCGAGCCTGTCCGCAATATGCATCTTGATGGGGTCGTAGGGCGTGTAGAAAATGCCGATGACGGTCACCAGAAGGACGAAGATAACAATCGTGCACCCAACTGTGAAGCTTACGTTTCTGCGCGCATGCTTGGCGAATGTGTGTTCGTGTTTCATCATCACTCCAGCCTGATGCGCGGATCAAGCATGGCGTAGGCAAGATCGACGATCAGATTCATCCCCACAACGAGGATCGCCACCAACACGACGATGTTCTGCACCACCGGGAGGTCACGCTGACCAATCGCCTGAAAGGCCAGCCTTCCCAAGCCTGGAAGGTAGAAGACGTTCTCGATGATGATTGCCCCCGCAAGCAGGGCGGCAAACTGCATACCGATCACGGTGATAATCGGAATGAGGGCATTGCGCAGAGCGTGTTTCCAGATTACTCCCCTCTCAGATACGCCCTTGCCGCGAGCTGTACGAACGAAGTCTCGCCCGAGCACGTCGAGGAGAGATGACCGACTGAGACGAGCGACTACCGCTCCCCGGATCAATCCCAGGGCAGCTGCGGGAAGGAGCAGTGACCGGAGTGCTCCGACGATGCTCTCGTTCCAAGGGACAAATCCCCCTGCCGGCAGCCATCGCAGCGTTATGGAGAAGACGAGCATGAGCAAGATTCCCAACCAGAAGGAAGGAATCGAGAGGCCTGCCTGGGATACAGCGATTACGCCGTAGTCGCCTGGGCCGTTGCGGTGTGTCGCTGCGTAGAGTCCTGCTGGGAGACCGACCACCACAGCGATGAGCATCGCCAAAATTGCAAGCGGGACCGTCACCGCCAGGCGCGAGGCAATCAGGTCGGAGATCGGCACGTGATAGCGCAGGGACTGCCCAAGTTGACCAGTAAGGATGCCGCTTGCCCATGCCCAGTACTGCACGAAGAGCGGTCGGTCAAGCCCAAGTTGAGTGCGTAGCGCAGAGAGCGTTGCCGGATCCGCCTCTGTTCCAAGCATTATCTGCGCCGGATCGCCGGGGATAACGTGCATGACAAGAAAGACCAGAACGGAGATCAAGAAGCACGAAACGATAAGGCTCAACAATCGACGAAGCACGTAGGCGATCACGTGTATCCTTCCCCTCCTTTCAGATCCTCAGTCAGCCTATCATGTGCTGCTCGCGCAAACCAGGAGGCGAAGCACTCGAGATAAGCTCCTCGCCCGCTCGCTCGCTCAAGCACACCCAAGAC
>CAZQUT010000028.1:0-5342 GCA_964596555.1 uncultured Thermotogae bacterium | reverse complement strand
GAAAAAGAGACTAATACCTCCTTACCTCCTTCAAGAGCCCGAAGCGCAGGGTCACAAGAGCGACCCTGCGCTTAGCCTATTTCACAATCCTCCCGCAAGGAGCCGCTTGGTAATTTTCCTTCTCAATTCTACAGGATATGGGCTCGTCTGCCTCATGCCAATTTGATCAGCAAGAGCCGAGCAGTTCACCGGGAATCCGTGCCAAGTTTCCTCACTATCACGGCCACCTGTCCTCGTGATCTCGCCATCTCACGAGGCACAATGATCGCATGGAGACACACGACTTTGCAGACAAGCTTCTCCCCGAGCTTTCACTGGACGAGATGGAGTTTGCTTGTGACCTGGAACGCGTCCTTGCCGAACAGGTGAAGTACCTGCGAACATCTCTTGCCGCCGTGAACAACGCTCAGCTGCTCGAAAGGGATTCTCTCATCCTCGATCTGCGCGCACGTCTTGCGGAGAAAGACCGCGAGATGTCTCGCTTGCAGGTGCAAAACGACTCACTTCAGAAGCGTCTGCTCGAAACGCTTGCTTGAAATACCCCCCCGCAATCACTTAGCTTCTCAACTTGCAATGGCAAATCAACAAATCGCAAGAGAGCTTGAGAAAGCAAGAGCGGAGTACGCTCGTCTGGAAGAACAGATGAGCGACCCGCAAGTGATCACGAGCCCGCAGTACCGGAACATCACCCAGCGCTACGCGCACCTGCGCGATCTGATTAACCTCGGCGAGCAGTGGGAACAAGTTACATCTTCCATCTCCGAAGAGGAAGAAATGTGGGAAACCGAGGAGGATCTGCGCGAAGAGATAGAGGAAGCGCTGGAGAAGGATCGCGCTGAGTTGCAGCAGGTTGAAGCGAAGTTTCTTAACCTCGCTATTCCTCCCGATCCACGCGATCGCAAGACCGCAATCGTTGAAATCAGAGGGGGTGCCGGTGGAGATGAATCAAGTCTGTTCGCCGCCGATCTGTTTCGCATGTACACACGCTTTGGCGAGGCCAACGGGTTTAAGATCTCCCTCCTCGACAGCCACCCCACCCCGCTAGGTGGGTTCAAGCAGATCACATTCGCCATTGAAGGGAAGAATGCATTTGGGCGCTTCCGCTACGAGTCTGGAGTACATCGCGTACAGCGAGTGCCGGAGACTGAATCTGCTGGACGGATTCACACCTCTACCGCTACCGTTGTCGTCCTGCCGGAAGTCGAAGAGATTGAGGTCAATGTCGACCCGAACGACCTCAAGATCGATACCTTCCGTTCCACCGGTCCAGGCGGGCAGAGCGTGAATACGACCGACTCTGCCGTACGGATAACGCACATTCCCACCGGGCTTGTCGTAAGCTGCCAGGATGAGAAGTCACAGCACAAGAACAAGGCACAGGCGATGCGCGTGTTGCGCTCTCGGCTGAAGGATCGCTTGGAGAAGGAGCACGAAGCAGAGCTGTCTGCCACGCGCCGCAAGCAGATCGGGTCCGGTGACCGCAGCGAGAAGATTCGCACCTACAACTTCCCACAGAACCGGGTCAGCGACCATCGCATCGGTCTAACTTTGTATCACTTACACGATATTCTTGAGGGGGATCTAACTGAGCTTCTTGCCGCTCTGCACAAGGCGGCCTTGGAAGAACAGACGCTGTAAGTCCTTACCGTATCCATGTTTTACTGCATGCAGTCCTTGACAATCAATCACACGCTGGCTACCATTGTGTCGGTCTTGGGTCTGTAGCTCAGCTGGTTAGAGCGCTCGCCTGATAAGCGGGAGGTCCCTGGTTCGAGTCCAGGCAGGCCCACCATTCTTTTGTTTTGACCCCAGCAGCCACTAAGTCGAAGGGTTTCTTGTAGACTGGCTCTATATTATCGCCCTTCAATTTGCAGTTCGAAAGTAGTGTTTTCAGTAAACGAGCCCTTTCTTCGTGAGTTTGTCTCAAATAGAGAACTGGAGCACGTTCCAGGAGTTCGAAAGTTGCCTGAACATCGTCCAGCAAGGGTTCATACGACGACTCAAGCAGATCGATCTCCTGTTCTATTCTCTCCGCTCTTCCAGACCATTGGCGTTCCAACTGCAGCCATCGCTCTTCAGGTATCTTCCCATCCAGTTTGTCGATGTACACCGCTTCTCTGCGCCCGTTGATTTTTGTCTCTTCCATCCTCAAGCTAGCAATCTTCTTGACCCATTCCTCTTCTCGACGTCCATTATCTTGCTGCATCATATGCAAGAGCATCGCCACTTGCTTCTTAGATAAATGTACGTTGTCCACTACCTGCTTCAACTCTTCACCTAAACGATCCTGGGGAATGAAAGCCTGGGGGCATTTCCCCTTTCCACGTGTACAGTGATAATAGATGTACTTGCCTTTTTCTAGTGACGCAGTGATCTTGCAGCCGCAATAGCCGCACTGGAGAAAGCCACGATACGGGAAAACTCTCTTGGTTAGTGGCGAGCTTTTCCGGTTTAGCCGCTCTTGAACTCTATCAAACAAGCTCGTAGAGACAATCGGCTCATGAACACCAGCATAGAGTGCACCCTTCCAGGGGATCTTCCCGTAGTAGGCAGGATTCGTCAGTATCTTGTGGATCTCGCTCTTGGCAAGTGGTGTTCCACCACGTGCACGAAGTCCTCTTGTTTCAGCCCACTTCGCAAGCTGTGACAGAGGGATATCTCTAGCTACATAGACTTCAAATAGCTCACGGATCAGGTGAGCACGTTCTTGATCAAGTAGAATTCCTTTTGTGTCTCGATCGTTTACATACCCAATCGGCGCTCTCGTTGGCCATAAACCCCTCTTGACTTTGGTCTGCATTCCAAGCCTTACTCGCTCTCCCAACTGTTCGCTGTAGTAGCGTGAAAACGCGGCTTGAACAGTACCAATTAGCTTTCCTGTCGAGTTCTCTGGAAGATTCTCCGTGGCTGATATGATCGCTACTCCATTCATCTCATCCAGCGCGGAGTAGTCTCTCATATTCCTGGAGATCCTATCGATCTTGTAACAGAGGACTGCCGTCACAGCTTGATGCTTCTTCAGAAAAGCGAGCATCTCCCTGAACTGAATTCTGCCTGGTTTGAAAGCAGACTGGGACTCCTCGAACCCTTGGACTACCTCTAGGTCGTGACCCTTGGCGTAGTCCTGCAGGACTTGGCGCTGGGCGGGGATGGAGTAGCCATGCCTGGCCTGCTCTGTGGTAGAAACCCGGATATATGTGACAACTTTTCTTTTCACAAGCAGCTCCTCCCCGACCACTATAGCAATTACCCCAACCCAGAATCAACAACTGAGATTCGTCTATCTTGCTCCGATGAATTCTCTGTTGCCAGAGACTCGTTCTCATCCCACTTGCGGAGAATTACCAAATAAGCACGGAAGTTCTCGATCACATTGTGAAGCTCATCCTCGCTTATGTCGCTGAGAGCATTCCCAAGAGAATCAGCTGAAGAGAGCAACTTCCTTTGTGCCTTGGCTCCTATGCTTTCCACATGTCGGGTACGGGACAAGGTAGCCAAGCCTTACCCCCTTCCCCTTGTGGCGATGTTGACTATCTTGGCCTTCTTGTTGTAATAGCGTTCGGGATTCAAGACTCCCAAGAAGGTCATGCAACCCAACATAGTCAAGATACCCAAGAAGGTCACTGTTGCCTCTTAGTTGGTAGGCTCCAGTACCAATGGTTGTCATTCCGTTTAGAGGCGACGTGTAGCTCTGCCTTGGCCCTTTGCAGTGTCTTATCTGAGAAGTCAGCCTTTCCTTCACGTAGTACCTCTGTGCTTAGTACAGGACCATCTGCTAGGCGATCACGAAGGAAATCGATTGCTTGATCTATCTGCTTCTCGACAACAGGCGACTCTGGAGCAGCACTGAAGGAAAGACCTGTGTTATTGATCTCTACTCCAATTGGATCTGGGAATTTAGCCAAGTTATTTTTGATCTCAGACAGCTGCCTTAGGCTTGGATCAGTTGGATCTGGCGAATCCAGAGCGAGAACCACGCGCGCTGGTTGAACGATTGCACTAGACCCCCGCAACCTGTCCAGCGTTACTACTCCATGTCTATCCCGCAAACTGCGCTTCCTTAAGTGATGAATCACGAGGACGGGCTTGCGGCTGTCTCTTGCCAACTCCGCAAGCCAGATCACGACTTCCGCTGTCTCAGAGGAATTCTCATCCCTGCGATGTGCGCCACGGAGGGAATCCACAACAATCAAGCGTACGTCCGGACGCGAGGCAATTCTCTTCACTGCAAGTTGCCCATTTGCATCATCTAGCAGAACTGTGCTAAATGGGTTATCCAGGGGCCCAAGGAGGTGGTCCAGCTGTATTGGAGGTCTCCACGTCTGTGCTCGGCTAAGGTTGATCGCCTGAGCGGCTTCGCATTCGACCCAAAGGACGCTTCCCTTGTCACCAGCGTAGCGACTGCTATCAGGCCAGTCTCTCCCATCGATAAAAGTTGCCGCAATCCACAAAGCTAGCGCACTTTTGCCACTCCCAGGCTCCCCAGCCAGGATCGTTAGCATCCCGTCAGGTAACCATCCTTTCCAACTCCAAGTGACCGGCCCAAGGGTCTTGTCAATGTCCTCCCAAGTAGAAGGCTTCTGCGTAGAAGAGTGTTGGGACGAGGCGCTACTTACTTCATCCAGCAGCGAGTTCGCACGTGCTAGGGCATCTCCGATCTCTCCACCGTTGTCATAGCCCAGCTCTGCGATCTGACCCCCGACCTTTATCAGGGAGCGACGGAAAGCCTTCTTTTGGACAATCTTAGCGTAATACTGGAGGCTCTCGGTTGTGAAAGCACTATCGAGAAGGTCATTCAGATAGAGACGTCCTCCAGCTTTCTCGATCTTCTCCTTCTTCTCAAGATGATGTCCAACCGCCACGAGGTCAAGTGGTTCTCCACGTGCGGACAGCTCAAACATCGCTTCGTAGATCAACCGGTGTTTCTCACTGTAGAAATCATCCGGCACGAGGATGTTCTTGATTTCGAGCAAGTCTTCCTCTCTATCAAAGAGGATGGAGCCCAACACTTCCTTCTCCGCTTCGATACTGATGGGCAATGCGCGTCCCTCGGGCACAAATCCTTTCTTCATGGCTTGCCCCCCTGGCTTGAAAGTGCCCTGCCTACAAGCTCCAGTATCGCTTTCTGAGTTATGGTTAGGTCAGAGAGACGCAGAGGCCCTAGATTGCCGCCATCATGAGAGTGCACACAAGGAGACTCCGATTGGTCGTGCGATTGATCACATGCTATAATAGCTCTGCTAGTAATTTTGGCCTGCGTTGGCGCGCAGGTATGAACCCCACCAACGCTAAATTGGTGGGGTTGTTGCCTTGATTCCATCATAATTTCCTCCTCAACTGAC
>CAZQUT010000027.1:0-10607 GCA_964596555.1 uncultured Thermotogae bacterium | reverse complement strand
CAGGTAAACTTGCAGCTAGTGCTTCTCATAGAAGGGAGGATCAGGAGAAGATGTTAGGACCCATAGGGCAGAAACTCATAGCGCATGTTTCGATCGGGAGCTTCTCTTTCAGCTTCGATCTTATCACGATCATCATGAGCTGGATCGTGATCGCCCTATTAGTGATCCTTGCTCTTACGCTGCGACGGAGCCTGCGTCAAGATGTGGATGAGAAGCCAAACCGGGTGCAGGCGTTGCTCGATGCGTTGATCGACCTCATCAAGAGCCAGTTGACATCGAGCTTCTCTTCGGACCAATTGGCGCGGGAGCTCTTCCCATTCATAGCCACTCTGTTCCTATTCATTCTGGTAAGCAACTTGATATCTGTCATCCCTTACTTCGAATCACCCACCAAAGATCTGAATGTCACATTCAGTTTCGGTCTGCTTGTCTTCTTTATGTCGCAGTTCTTTGCTATACGAAGGAAGGGAGTAGGTAAGTACTTCAAGGGATTCATCGAGCCATACCCGTTCATGCTTCCCCTGA
Organism: uncultured Thermotogae bacterium; assembly: GCA_964596555.1. GTDB lineage: Bacteria > Bipolaricaulota > Bipolaricaulia > UBA7950 > UBA9294 > M55B144. The sequence continues at coordinate 10,082 of CAZQUT010000027.1, read as the reverse complement.
ACATTGTCGGGGAGATGGCCAAGCCACTCTCGCACTCGTTTCGTCTGTTCGGGAACATGTTCGGTGGGGCGATCATGCTTTCAATTATGTACATGTTCCCGATCACATCGTGGATTGTTCCCATCGGTCTCAATCTCTTTTATGGCCTGTTTGAGGGGATGATTCAGGCGTTCGTATTCAGCATTCTTGCCGTAGCTTATATCAATGTAGCCGTAGAGACGTAGAAAGGAGGAGACATGCTTCAAGAGGCACAAAGTGTTGTCAGTCAGATTTCAGGCGCCGATATTGCCACCGCGGCAAAATACATCGCAGCCGGCATCTGTATGGGAATCGGAGCGATCGGCCCAGCAATCGGAGAGGGGAATGTAGCAGCGCATGCGCTGGACGGGATGGCGCGGCAACCGGAGATGGAGGGAGCCCTTCTGCGAACGATGGTTTTGGGACAGGCAATCACCGAGTCGACAGGTATCTACTCCCTCTTGATCGCGATTGTCCTGTTGTTCGTAATCTAGGGGGATAGAGTGAATCTCGAGTGGGGAAAGGTCGTCAAGACTCTCAACTGGACGTTCGTCGCCAACCTCGTAAACTTCGCGATCCTGCTCTACCTTATGAAGCGCTTCCTGTACAAGCCGGCGCTTGCCTACCTGGATCGCCGTCGCGAGCAGATCGCCGCGCGCATGGAGTCGGCGCGTCAGAGTGAAGAGCGTGCAGAGCAATTTGCCACGCAGCGTGAACAGGAGCTCTCCGCCGCGCGCGAACAGGCACACCGTACTTTAGAGGATGCACGCGCACGCGCCGAGGAGACAGTGAATGAAGCCAAGGGAACGGCACGGCAAGAGGGCGAGCGTATTCTTGCCGAGGCGCAACGTCAGATTGAGCAGGAGCGGGAGCAGATGAAGGAAGACCTGCGTCGATCCTACGCCGAGATCGCCGTCCTTGGGGCGTCGCGCGTCTTAAGTCGCGAGGTGAACCTATCCGATCACAAGCGGCTCCTTGATGAGCTTCTCTCAGAAGTCGATGACGAAGCGTTAAGGATGCGGCAATGAGATCGCAAGAGACCGCACGCCGCTACGCAGAAGCGCTGTACACCCTTGCGGTGGAAGAGAACTGTGTGGAGACGATCGACAACGACTACCGCCGTGTCGTTGAGGAGATCAAGGATGTCCCTGACTTTCTTCGATTTCTGACGCACCCGCTTGTTTCGCATGACGACAAGAGGGCCCTTCTGAGTGAGGCGTTTCCGGATATTACCGAGTATCTGCACAACCTGTTCTCGCTCCTTGTGCGTAACGGTCGCGAGGGCTACATCGACATGATCTACGATGAGTTTGAACGACAACGCGGAAGCGAGGAAGGAATCGTACAAGCACAGGTGATAACGGCACAAGAACTCACTCCCGAGGATCGAAAGAGGCTCTCTGACCACCTAGCAAAGAAACTGGGAAGACAGGTGCGGCTTGATGAACAAGTGGACAAGAACCTCATTGGCGGTCTGCGGATCGAGGTTGACGGAAAGGTCATCGATGGGTCATTGCGCGCACGGCTCGATGAGCTCAAAACGGTGCTTGCAGGATAAAGGGGAAAAGGAAAATGGCAGCACGCAAAGACGAGATTAGTGCTATCCTGAAGGAACAGATAAAGGGATTCCAATACGACCTCGACATGAATGAGGTTGGCGTTGTGGTCGAAGTGGGCGATGGGATTGCCCGTGTGTTCGGATTGCAGGGAGCACTCGCTTCGGAGATCGTCGAATTCGCGGGCGGCGTCAGCGGCCTCGTCCTCAATTTGGAGGAGGAGAGCGTCGGTATTGCCCTATTCGGAGAGAGCGAACTCGTGCAGGAGGGCGATGAAGTACGTCGCACGGGCAACGTCATGGAGACAATAGTTGGGGAGGAACTCCTCGGTCGGGTTGTCGACCCGCTGGGGCGTCCGATCGATGGCAAGGGTGAAATAGCAGCGACCGAACGCCGCAAGGCAGAGATCAAGGCCCCGGGCGTCATTGAACGGCAGCCTGTCGATACTCCGCTGCAGACAGGGCTGAAATCGATTGATGCCATGACCCCAATTGGCCGCGGACAACGTGAGCTGATCATCGGTGATCGCCGCACGGGAAAGACGGCGATCGCCATCGATACGATCATCAACCAGAAGGGAAAGGGGATTGTCTGCATCTACGTCGCTATCGGTCAGAAGACATCGACCGTAGCTCGCGTTGTCGATACGCTACAGCGCCACGGGGCTATGGAATACACGATTGTTGTCGTTGCCGATGCCAATTCCCCCGCCCCGATGCAGTACCTCGCCCCTTACTCCGGCTGCGCGATGGCCGAGTACTTCACGTACAACGGCAAAGACGCGTTCATCGTTTACGACGACTTGTCCAAGCATGCTGTCGCCTACCGCGAGATGGCCCTGCTACTGCGGCGTCCACCGGGGCGAGAGGCGTATCCGGGAGACATCTTCTACACGCACTCGCGCCTTCTCGAACGCGCGGTGCGTTTGTCTGCCGAACATGGAGGGGGATCGCTGACCGCGTTTCCGCTTATCGAGACGAAGGCTGCCGACATCACGGCCTACATCCCAACGAACGTGATTTCTATCACAGACGGCCAGATATACCTGGAGAGCGAGCTGTTCAACCAAGGCTTCCGGCCGGCGATCAACGTTGGAAAGTCCGTCTCCCGCGTCGGTGGGGCAGCGCAGACAAAGGCGATGAAGCAGATCGCCGGGGAGCTGAGGCTGGAGCTGTCTCAGTACCGCGAGCTAGCAGCGTTTGCCGAGTTCTCTTCCGATCTTGATGAGGAGTCAAAGGAGCAGCTTGCGCGTGGCGATCGATTGATGGAGACCCTCAAGCAGAAGCAGTACGAACCGATGAGCGTTGAGGACCAGGTATTTGCCCTGTACGTCGCGGTGAAGAGCCATCTTGCAAACGTGAAGGTCTCGCTCGTGCGACGATTCGAGGAAGAATGGATCAGGTTCCTGCACGCAGAGCACGGAGAGATCGTCACTGCCATGCACGATCGCATGGAGTTCACAGATGAGATCACGGCCAACCTGGAAAAGGCAGTAGGCGAGTTCAAGGAACGCTTCGGAGGATAAGTGGCAGAGAACGTCCGCGAGATCAAGACGCGCATCGGGAACATAGAGAACATCCGCCAAATCACCAAGGCGATGAACGCAATTGCCATGACGAAGGTGACGCGGATGAAGCGTCGCCTGGCTGCCGTGCAACCGTACATGGAAGGCGTAGAGGGTGTGATTTCATCGCTCGTCGGCCAGTACGCCGATCTCGCTTCCGCACACCCGCTAGTTGCAGGCAACGGATCGGAGGACGTGGGGATCCTCGTCCTGAATGCGGATCGCGGCCTGTGTGGAAGATTCAAAGGAGAGATAAACCACAAGGCGGAGACACTTGCCCGCGAGGAGTCGGGCACGGCACGCTTCCTCCTTGGCGGAGAGAAGGCGCGCGCCTACTTCGTACGCCGCAAGGTGGAGCCACTCCGAACCTACGTCCACTTCTACGAGGATCCAACACCGGTGATCGCGCGTAAGATCGCATTGGACCTGATCTCCTTGTACAAGGAAGGCGCGTACGGTAGCCTCGTCGTTGTCTACATGCACTTCATCTCCGACCTCGCGCAGCGCCTGCGAGTGGAGGAGATACTGCCGATAAAGGCGGAGGCGAAAGCAGGTGACATGATTCTCGAACCAAATCCAACGCGCATGCTTGACATCGTGCTGCCCCTCTACCTGCAAGGGAAGGTGTTCCAGGCGCTGCTAGACACGAAAACGAGCGAGGATGCGATCCGCCGCCAGGCGATGAGCAGCGCCACGGATAACGCGGATGATCTATTGAAGAACCTCACCCGGTCGTACAACAAGGCACGCCAGCAGTCGATCACGCGCGAGATCTCAGACATCATGGGTGGAGCGGAGGCGCTGCGCAAGAGCTGAGAAATTGAGAGATTGAATGATCGGGAGATTGAATCATCGAGAGATTGAATGAATGGGGGACAAGCGATGGCAGATGAAAAGACAGTAGGAAGGATCACCGAGATCAAGGGCCCAGTCATTGATGCACGCTTCGAGAAGGGGAAACTCCCGCGCGTTAACGATGCGTTGCGCATTGTGCGCGAGGGCGAAAAGGATCTCATCCTCGAAGTGGCACAGCACCTGGGGGATGATGTCGTACGCGCGATCGCCATGGACTCGACCGATGGACTAGCGCGAGGGGCGGAGGTCGAGAACACAGGTGGCCCGATCACCGTTCCCGTCGGGCCGGAGACGCTGGGGCGGATGCTCAATGTCACCGGCGACCCGATCGACGAGCTTCCCGCGCCAGAGACAAAGAAGCGCTATTCTATTCACCGCCCCGCTCCTTCCCTCATCGATCAGAAGACGGAGAGTGAAATCTTCGAGACTGGGATCAAGGTTGTCGACCTGCTTGCCCCGTTCCCAAAAGGGGGAAAGATCGGCCTGTTCGGCGGTGCCGGAGTGGGAAAGACGGTACTGATCATGGAACTCATCCGCTCGATCGCCTACGAACACGCTGGCTACTCCGTCTTCGCCGGTGTTGGCGAGCGCACGCGTGAGGGGAACGAGCTGTACCTCGACATGAAGGATGCTGGCGTCCTTAAGAACACCGCCCTTGTCTACGGACAGATGAATGAACCTCCCGGGGCACGCTTCCGCGTTGCCCTCACCGGAGTGACCTTGGCTGAGTACTTCCGCGATGAAGAGAGAAAAGACATCCTTTTGTTTGTAGACAACATCTTCCGCTTCGCACAAGCGGGAAGCGAGGTGTCAGCGCTCCTCGGGCGGATGCCGTCCGAGGTCGGCTACCAGCCGACGCTTGCCACCGAGATGGGTGAGCTACAAGAGCGTATCACGTCAACGAAGAAGGGATCGATCACTTCAGTGCAGGCGATCTACGTACCGGCAGATGACCTCACCGACCCCGCACCGGCGACGGTCTTCTCCCACCTTGACGCGGCGATCACACTCGACCGAAAGATCGTTGAGAAAGGGATCTACCCGGCTGTCGATCCATTGCAATCGAACTCAACGATGCTCGACCCGCACGTCATCTCGCACGAGCACTACCGTGTTGCGCAGGAGACACTGCAGATATTACAGCGCTATGAGGATCTTCGCGACATTATCGCCATCATGGGGATGGACGAGCTCTCCGAGGAGGACAAGCTCGCCGTGCGCCGCGCGCGCAAGGTGCAGCGCTTCATGAGCCAGCCATTCCACGTTGCCGAGCACTTTACTAACAGGGCGGGAGCGTACGTCAAGCTGGAGGACACGATCAAGGGATTTGCCATGATCATCGACGGTGAGCTAGACGATGTGCCGGAGCAGGCATTCTACATGACCGGATCGATCGACGAAGTTCTCGCCCATGCCAAGGAGGCAAAGGGAGAGCGGGAGGCTGTCGAGGAGACGGCCGAATGATAATCACGAATTACACGAATCGTACGAATTGCACGAATCAGATGATTAGAGGACTGCCAAATTGTCGACTGTGGCAGTAAGCGGATTCTAAGCTTCAGTCGTGTGATTTGTCATATTCGTGGCATTCGTGATACGCTAGAGCTGTGAAGCCGTTGCAGTTCTTGGTCAACAGACTGAAGAAGCGCATGTTTCGCTACACTCCGGCGGGGTTTCCTGACCCGAAGGCGTGCGGTGCATTCTACAATGCCCGTGTTGGCCTTCTCAAAGGAGACGACATGATGGTCCTCGAATACTCTGGCGTGGAGGCACAGGAACGTCTCTTTGCGCGAGCGATGACACTCTTGCCACCTCAGGGAGAGATCCTCGATCTTGGATGTGGCCTGGGGCACCTCATTTCCTACCTTGACGAAAAGCAGCTTCCATATGCGAACTATCACGGCATCGACGTCAGCTCTCGCATGATCGATGAGGCCAGCAAGCGATATTCGGGCAGGAACGAGGTGTCATTCGAGCGGCGTGACGTGTTGGAAGATTCGCTTCCTCCCGCAAGATACGACACGGGATACATTCTAAGCGTTCTTGGCTATCCAATCGGAGACAACCCAATGCGCTCGATGATGGCGATTATCGAAAATGCATTCTCCGCCTGCCGCACGGGGATCGTCTTCTCACACTTGGCTACCGGGCGCAAGGAGGGCTTGAAGTTCACAACCCTTCCCGAAGAGCTGGCCGTTCGCTGCGAGAGAGAACTCGGGGCAAAGGTTGAGATCGATGATAACGGAGAAGACTTCACCTACCTTATCGCCCTTCGACACTGAATATCCTGTGTTTGAGAACACAGTCCTTGCGAGAGGATACTTCTCTTCCGGAATCTATCTACTCAAGCCTGTATATTGTCTTTCGTGATCGAGAAGCCTCTGTTTGCGCCACAAGCCGCCTCCGTAGCCAGTGAGCTTTCCGTTCTTTCCGATAACACGATGGCAGGGGATGATAATCGAGATCGGGTTGGCACCGTTGGCGCGTGCCACAGCCCGAACCGCTGTTGGGCGACCAATCATCTCTGCCTCCGCCTGGTATGATACCGTTTCACCGTACGGTATCGTACGCAAAGCCTCCCAAACGCTCTTCTGGAATACTGTCCCCGGAACCACAAGGGGGAGATCAAATTCACTCCTTGTCCCGGTGAAGTATTCTTCCATCTGCGTGGCCAGCCTTGCAATGAGATCGTTAGTACCTGGGAAGATCTCCCCATTCAGCAGCTTTCTCAGTCTGCCAAGCTGTTTCTCAATCCTCTTGCTATCAACAAACTCCAACAGGCATATCCCATCGCTTGTCGCTCCAGCAAGCATTGTGCCAAGCGGTGTAGGAATCTCCGCAGTCTGCAGCACAATGTGATCTTGGCTCCGGAGCACAGTATGCTCGTGCGATGGTGTAACGGTCATTGCTCGTCCCCCTCTTTGTTTCTAGTGCGATACAACAATGTAGCCGCTTCCTGGCGACGGAACAACCCGCGGGCCTCGATACTGTCATCAATCAGTCACACAGGGGAGTTTACAGTCGCTCGTAGCGGACATGGCTGTTACAATGACCGAATCTTATCGGGAGAACCACGAGGGGGCAGATTCAGTGACGACTATCGCAATTCTACTTGCCACCGGAGCTGCGATCGCGTGGGCGCTGGAGACCGTTCTCTCGAAGCCGGCCCTGCGCTACATGGACATGTTCTCCTATGGCGCCATCAGGCCCTTGTTTGCTCTCCTGTTCGTTATCCCATATGGGCTTCTCACGTCCGGGTTTGTGTTCCCTGGCTGGGAGCTTCTGGGAATCGCTGCGGTTGCGGGTGTCATCGATTCGTTCGTCGGATCGATGCTTTTCTACTATGCGGTTAACAGGGTCTCTGCTCACGAGGCGTCGTCCCTTGCTAACACCGCCCCGTTCTGGGGAGTTGTTACCTCCATCGTCATCCTCGGTGAGCCTATGCAACCGATCCTCCTCGTTGCCGCGGTATTCGTCGTCCTCGGTGCATTGTTCCTTGTCAATCAGAGTGATGAGAAGTCGATGTTTCGCTTGAGTTGGAGTGCACTGCCTGCGCTAGGATCGGGAATCTTGTGGGGCTTTGTGGAGACAGTGCCGGCCAAGTACTGCCTCACCAATGGCATGTCAGTGATGACCTTTCAGCTTACGCTGATAGTCTCTTCTGGTATCGCTTGGGGGATTGCGGCACTTGTACACTCGCGGCGCATCCCTCTTCGGTTTCCCCGTCGCGGTGTGGCGCTTGCCTTTGTCACTGCCGTGTTGGGATACGGCGTTGGGTGGATCTTCTGGCTCTCAGGAGTGAGCATGGCACCAGCAAGCCTCCTCTCCCCCGTGCGTGGATCGATGACCCTATTTACGTTTCTGTTCAGTGTCGTTCTCCTGCGTGAGAGGCCGTCGCGCAGATCAGCTTTTGGAGCGCTGTTTGTTCTGTGCGGGGTGCTTCTTGTTTCTATCTTTGGATCCGCATAAGCGCGATTGGCGACATGTCCCAGTACCTTAGTTGGTGTGGTGCTCGTCTCCAGTGATCAGGCCATCGACTATTGTGACCAATCGATTCACCCGATCGAGGAGGCGAGAGTCGTGCGTGGCAAAGAGGAAGGTTGCTCCCCGCTCCTGGTTTAAGCGTCGCATCAGGTCTATTAACTCGTGGCTCGTCGCCGTGTCGAGGTTTGCCGTCGGTTCATCAGCAAGGACGATCGACGGCTCGGCAACGACTGCGCGTGCTACCGCGACGCGCTGCTGCTCTCCGCCAGAGATACGGTTAGGATACTGATTGGCGTATTGCTCGATTCCCAGTTCTGCTAGGATCTTCCTTGCGCGGTTGATTCTCTCTGCGTGTACAACGCCCTGTAGTTCGAGGACGAACGCCGTGTTCTCCAGCACCGTCAGCACCGGGATCAGGTTGTACGCCTGGAAGACAAAACCGATGTTCGTCATCCGCAAACGAGCGAGTTGATCCTTGGATAGCCCGGAGAGAGGCACACCTTCGAGGAAGATCTCCCCCGAGGTTGGCCGATCGAGGCCCCCGAGCAGATGCAGAAGCGTCGATTTTCCGGACCCGGATGGACCGGCGACAGCAGTGAACTCCTTTTTGTGAAGCTCGACAGAGACCCCATTGAGCGCGGGCGTCTCGACAGCATCGGTCTTGTACGTCTTGCGAAGATCTACTGTTTGAATGAGTGCTTTGTTATTCGACATATCTCATTGCCTCCACCGGCTCGAGCTTCGAGGCCCGATATGCCGGAAACCAGGCCGCCAGGAGAGCCACTACGACCATCGCAGCAGCGGAAATGCCTACCTGGGGCCAACTAATCATCATGTGCAACACCGACTTCATGCCGAAGGTCTTCATGTAGTTGGCAAGCTCAGTTCCTGGGAGAGGAATACCGCCGAATGCTTCCACAATCCAAGCGAGGGCTACGGCGATGAGGGCCCCATAGACCGCGCCGATGACGGCGATCAGTCCCGCCTCGGTGAGGATCATGCGGATGACGCGCCACCTGGACGCCCCGAGCGCGATGATTAGGCCCAGCTCGCGCGTACGCTCCATCACCGATAGGTACAGCGTGTTCAGCACAACAAGCGCGCCAAGACCAAAGAAAATCACTGCGAAGATGATCATGACCGGCTGCAAAATCCCCATGTACCCGCTCACCTGTGGGGCCAATTCACGCCAATCCAACACCTCTAAATCGTCAGGCAGCAAGCCTCTCAGTTGAGCGGTAACAGCTTCGATCTTGCCGACATCCCAGGGACCCTTTACATCATTAACTCTGACGACAACGGCAGTAGCGGCATCAGGACTGTGAGCGAGCGCTCTCGCCGTGATCAGAGTAGTGTGAACGACAGTTCGTCCCATCGCCGAGATCGGTGCATGGTAAATGCCAACGACGGGAACCTTCAGTGCACCGAGCCCGGTTTCGGGATGGGCGCCGAGCAGGATGATCTCATCGCCTACGTCGACGTTCAACAGGTCGGCCAGTTCCTCTCCGATAACGACACCGCTCTGTCCGCTTTTCAGATACGTCCCTTTGACGACCAAGTCGGCGATGGAGCTGATGGGAGCGATCTCCTCCGGTATGATGCCTTGGACGTAGATTGCCTGTGATCGATCAGCGGCCGAGGCTAGCGCGGGCATGTCCAACCGAACGGTTCGCCACTCGATGCCGTTAATTTGGTCTAGGGCAGCCAGGACCGAATCAGAATCATGCATAAGCGGAATCGCCGAGCCCATGCCTCGTCGTTCGACGTGCCGGATCTGGAAATGTCCGGTGTCAACGCGCGTGGCCGTCTCAAACATGTCCGACACGATGGAATTGCTGAGAGCGAACATGGACACAAGGAAATAGACGGGGATCAGCACGGCGAGAAGCGTAAGGATCGTGCGTCCCCGATTCCTCTTCAGGTGCCTGATGGCCGCCTTCATCAGCGATCCTCCCAACCATCGAATGTATCAAGACTGAAGAACGACGCGTCAAGTGTAAGATCGAACTCTGGATCCTCGATTCGTTCGACCGTCTTGTCACCGTAGGCGTCTTCGATAACAATCGTGGTGGCAAACTTGCGCTCGCCAACCTCGATAATATCAC
>CAZQUT010000026.1:7526-10791 GCA_964596555.1 uncultured Thermotogae bacterium | reverse complement strand
AAGGAGGCGGGTATGAATACAATCGGCGACCTTCGCAAGGCTCTCGATCTCGCGACAGACAATCAGGTGCGCAACCGAATAGATGCAATCAAAGACCTGCTTTATCCACACCTGCGGCGAGGGCCCAACAATCAGATTCTCATCGCAGATTCAGGCCTCACCCTACTGCGCCAGTTGCAGGAGTTGTACGATAGTGGATTAACAATGACCGAGGCGAGTAGCGTTATGCGAACTAATGCAGCTATGAAGGACACCAAAGAGAAGGCATCAATATCTGGTTTGACACTAAACAAGGATAAACCGAACGAGAGCGAGCATGTGATCGCTCTTCTTCGAGAAGAGATCGCCTTCCTGCGCACACGTGTTGCCTACCTTGAGGAAAAACAAATGAAGCCCCGATCACAACAGGTGCCACAGAGGTGGTGGGAGAGGATGCGAGGTGAGACCAGTGGGACTTAATATTCCGACACATGGAAATGCTCGTCTAGAACAGGTGATCACGCGGATTGATGCCTCTGAGCGGATATCAGCTTTATGGGCGGCATCGAACGTGACGGCCATTGACCGGATGCACATAAACGATCACGGCCCAGTGCATATCAAGATCGTAACAAACATTGCGATCAAACTCCTGCGTCTGCTCGTGGCTGGAGGAGTGGAGCCAAGCGTTGTCCGCGACCACGGTCTTTCAAATGAGGATGCCGAGGTCATTGTCTGCCTGGCGGCAGCACTGCACGACATTGGCCACGTCATCCATCGCCAGCGTCATGAGGAACTCTCACTCATCCTCGCGCCAGCGTTGATCGAGGATCTCCTAGATGGGATGTATTCCATACGCGAAGGGACAATACTCGAGGGAGAGATCCTGCATGCCATCCACGCCCATCGCCGCGACATCCAGCCACTAACCATAGAGGCTGGTGCGGTTAAGGTCGCCGATGCCCTGGACATGGAATCTGGCCGAGCACGGATACCGTTCAAGAGCGGATCGGCATCGATCCATGCAGTATCGGCGCTGGCGATAAAGAAGGTCGAGATTATGAAGGGGGATGAGAAGCCAGTGAGGATTCACGTCCGCATGTCGAATTCAGCCGGGATCTTCCAACTGGATACCCTGCTGCGCGAAAAACTGAGCCACTCCGGACTGTCCCCCTACGTCGAAGTCGTCGGAGAAGTGATAGGGCCAGAGAAGAAGATCATCGAACGATACGAGATCGAATGAGAAGCCCGTAAATCGCTTCATTCCTGTCGCCCGACCTTGGATATAGGCTCCGCTTTCTCCCGCACATGGATGCACGTGGCTCACCAAGTCTCGCAAGTGCCCTTCAATAGGCCGTTTGAAGAACCGGAAAGAGTTATAGCAACAAAAGTGCTCTTTTGTTGCGACAGATGTCTGAGCGATCCACGCCCCTCTCGGCTATGGTCAGGCCGAAGGAGAGTGAGATGGCGCTCGAAATTACACAGGAAGACTTCATGTCCCCGGAGCAGGTTCTGGCGTTGAAGGAACACTGCCGCGAAATGGCGCAGATACCGGATGCGGATGCACGGCGCAACCCTATTCGCAATTGGGCAATCCTTCACGTAGCACTCGATGCCGGTCTTCGCGTGTCGGAGATCTGCGACCTACGCATGCGCGATGTCATTCTCGATAACGGAAGCGCTTCCCTCATCGTACGCAACGGCAAAGGGAACAAGAAGAGAGGGGTCAAGATCGGCAAGGCCCTGCGCGATCATCTGGAAGAATTCATCATTTGGAAGGATGAGAACGGTGAGTCCATTTCTGTACGCGCACCTCTGTTTGTTTCCTCTCGATCAGGGCGCGCCCTCACCCGCACGGCTATCTATCGAATGTTCAAGACAAACGCTTCCCAGGTTGGAATCCCAACCCGCTTCTCGATCCATTCCTGTCGCCACACCTATGCCTCTCTCCTATATCGTGCATCGAAGTACAACATCCGCCTCGTGCAGAAGCAGCTCGGGCACAGTTCCATCCAGACGACACAGATTTATGCTGACGTACTCAGTAACGATGCGGCCGTCGCTGTGGACAACCTGCCACAATAGAAAGATCCAAGTAGAGGGAACTTCCGCTTCGTGCCACACAGAGACGCATCAGGGCGCTCGATGGCACACGCCTCATGGTTGTATCGCAAAGAACGCACTTGGACCTCGACAATCCATTCGATACTCACTATAGTCGTAGTGTGCGTGGGAGTGTGTGAAACCAAGCAAGGAAATCGCGCGCGGGAAGGGCTACATATGGCTCAGGATCGCTCCAAATGGGTTGTGAGAATGCGTCTTGGCGTACTGCTTCTTGTTGCATCCCTTGCCATGAGTGTGCCTGTACTGGCCTCGCCACAGATCGATGTTTCCCTGGGTTTCTCTGGCTACTTTGTTCCTGAGAGGATGGCCCCTTTGCGTGTCTCGCTGTCCGGCCTGGAGTCTTCTTTCTCCGGTTCGGTGCGTATCGTGGAGCAGGTCGGTAACGCGTGGCGTGGACAGGCTAGAAGCTCGGTCTGCTTTCCCATTAACGGCGCTTCCCGAATCTACGAAGACGCAATCCCTATTTATGACTTCTCTCAACCGCTTCTCGTTTCGCTCCTCGATGAAGAAGGGCGTGTTATCGCCCAACAGGAGGTCCCATTGCGCGATAAGTGGCTAAAGGAGCCATTCATCGTCGCAGCAGGAGACTTTCCTGCACCGGTGACACCGGATGCCGTCCAAATCGACGAGACTGACCTCCCTACGAAGTGGCTATCGTATGCGGGTGTAAGATCGTTGTGGATTGGGCGGACGACTAACGGCTTAACTGCGGAGCAGGAAGAAGCGATCTATCGCTGGACGAGTGCGGGTGGAATAACGGTGGTCTTTACAGGAAGCGACTTCTTCCGGCTGGATTCGCCACTTGTAAGAGACATGATCCCCCTTAGGAATCCGCATCTTGCAGAGGGGAAGCACCTTGTCGGTGACTTGCGTCCCGGAGAGGAAGTGCTCCTACACGGCTCCACAGGCGAACCGCTTCTTGTTTCCCACAGACTCGGCGCTGGAGTGGTACTCCTTGTTACGGCCGACGCATTCTCCCTTACCGAGCCAGAGCAGGCGCAACTGCAGGATCTCGTTCCATCTGCCACACAAGTAGATTTGAGCGATGTCACAGCGTCAATGCTACAACAGATGCCAGTTACACGCCCCGGGTACCCAACTGCTATCGCCATCGTCGCTGTCCTACTGACTGCGCTTGTCGTGATCATTTCCCGTGTGCGCA
>CAZQUT010000026.1:0-7426 GCA_964596555.1 uncultured Thermotogae bacterium | reverse complement strand
TGCAAGCCCTCCCGCGTGACCTGAATGAGGGTTCCTACGATATCGACCTTCTGTGTAACCATGTCGCGGTGGTCTCTCTATCCCCCGGTGATATCCGCATCCTGCGCGGAGGGAGTGATGACACTGCTTTGATTAGCATGTCTTTCTCCGGAGATGAGCGCGTGGTAATCAACAACGGCCTCGGTCTCAGCCTCCCTTCTGCGGCAATAATTCTTGATGGTACTACGTTCCTTCTTGGGCCAATTTCGACGGGTGTGCATGCGTACTCTCTCTCACGTAAGGCCGAGGCGTTTGCGCCCACCAGCCGCGAGCTTTCCTCGCTGTATGCTACTGTGAATAAGGACTACGACCTATCTAGTGGAATATGGCTTGTGGCAGGGACCATCACCGATTCCACCGTGGATAGCGAGAGCTACCGCCAAAAAGTGAGAGATGTTAAACTAATTCTTGTCGAGGCTGAGAGATGATGCAGAAGAGATTCTCGCTTGTGGATGCTCAAATGATGAAACCACTCTTTAGCCTTGTTCTGTTCTGTGGCCTTGCGCTTATCCTTTCCATCCCTCCGGGGCGACAGGTCAAGGATTTCGGTTCCCTTGCATCCCTGCAACGGCAGGGGATGTACTTCTACGTTTACGTCTTCTTCTCGGGGATGTTAGGTCTTTCGCTGGGCACGCTGGCAGCGGTGCAACAAGAGGCAGGCAGAGCACTGTACGTCCATTTACTCGCCCGTATTGCACTGGGTCAGGCACTGCTTGTGCCCTACTTCATCTTCATGCGCGCCCTGTACCCGGGCAGGGAAGGGATGTTAGTGCTAGTGGTTCTTTACGCAACGCTGGTCGCATTTCTCATGTCAGTCACCTCACGTCTTATCGAAGAGAGCGGACACGGCACTTCCCCGCGCGGTTTCCTTGGGAAATACGCAGTATTCGTGGTCTACTTTGCCGCGCCGCTTTTCGCAGCCCCTGTGCTCAGCCCATTAGGATTCGTGAGTTACCTCTTGTTGGGAGAACGTGTCTGGATGATCCTACTTGGCTACGGGATACCGCTTGGGCTAACGTTGACGGGGATTGTCCTCTGTGAACGGTACCTGGGAAGAGCACGATGAACAGGCTCATGCCGACGATACACTCTATAGAGCAGCGGGCACGCACGGTGAAGGCATTTCGCACGGCATCGATCTTCTTTTGCGTAGCACTCATTCCGCTACTGATCTCGTTCTTGCTTGAGCGGGGGCACGTTGTTGCTGTAACGGATGTGGTTCGGAGTGCACTCGCCGTTCTTCCGGCAGTTGTGTTTGCGGTCGTCTTCTTTGTCACGCGCCGTCTGCCTATTAACTTGTCGCGTACCTTGCTCCGGATTGACCTCTCGCTGGCGACCGCTGAACGGCTGAGCTCCATCTACGAAGTATATCGAAGAAATGAAGTTGGCCCGTACCGCGAGCTTCTTGAAGAGAGACTAGAAGCTAAGGCACTGAGCTGGAAAAGGGCACTTCCGCTTGGACGCATCAGTCTACTTCTTCCTGCCGGGCTTGCCCTCCTGGCTGCGGTGTTGGTTATGTCATCCAGCGTTCCGGTATCACAAGTAGTGCTGAGTCCGGCAACAGATGGGACTGTCACGTCAGGCCAGGGCACAGTCAGCACCCTTGCTGGAAGTGAGGATCGATCAGACAAGATCGAGATGGGAAGCCGGGGCTCCTCTAGCCCGGAGGCGACTACAGGTCAGCCGGAGCACGACCTTCAGGACGTCTTGGGTAATCTCTGGAGCAGTCCATCTTCGCAGGGCGTCATCTCAGGCGATCAGGAAGGACTTGATCAATTGATCTCCAAGCAGCGGGAAGCAGCTCAGAGACTGAAAGAACTGATCTCACAGATACAGAAGCGCCTTGCCGAGGGGGATACTGGACTCACACCTGAGGAAAGAAACGCGCTATCGAGGCTCGCAGAGCAGATAGGAAACGACTCACTGCGCCAAGCGCTGCAAGAACTGGCAAGTGAGGAAGATCCGGATGAGCTCCAGAAGCGACTACAGCAGACTCAAGAGCTTGCCCAGTCACTGCAGGAGCCCTCTGCAGATTCACCTGCCCAGGCGATGAACAATGAGCCTTCTCAGTCTCCAGAAGGTGATCAAGAGCAGGACTTGGCCTACTCCTCCCCTATGTCTGGACAGCCGGATTCAACGAAGGATCGTGATACAACTGGCAGCGGAGCACCATCTGCAAGCAACGTGACGCACGGGGCCCAGGGAGATCAATTGCAGGAGGGCGACGAACCGTTTGGGGGCGAGAGCAGTGGCAGTGGAAGCTCCACGCCGAGCGCCGTTTCGCCGCAATTCACGCGTCGCGAGATCGTGGGCAACATCGGAGATAGCGGCGACTTTCAGGACTTCGTTACCAAAGGAGTCCCTGTGGAAGAGCAGCCCTCAACTGACGGCGGATCCCCGGTCTTGAGCGTCAACTACGATCGACTCCGGGCGCTACTCACCGGGCGCATGCTCCCTCCGGGCGCGGAGGATGTCGTGCGTACGTACTTTGATGACATAACACAAGGAGGAGAATGATCACCAAGAAGGAACTCGAAATTGCGTACGACACAATGGATCGGCTGATCGATGCCATCTCTGAGACGATCGTAGGGCACAAACAGATTGTGCAGCAGACGCTCATGACTCTGCTCTGCAGCGGGAACATCCTGCTCGAAGGTGTGCCCGGTTTGGGAAAGACGCTTCTTGTGCGGACGATCGCTTCCGCGCTTTCCCTGCGCTTTGGTCGGATTCAGTTCACGCCCGACTTGATGCCCGCCGACATCGTGGGAACTGACATCATTACCCAGGATGAAGGCGGCCGTCGTTTTACCTTCTCCCCCGGCCCACTGTTCGCGAACGTCATATTGGCGGATGAGATCAATCGCGCGACACCGAAGACTCAGTCTGCCCTCCTCGAAGCGATGGAGGAGAGGACGGTGACTGTTGGAAAGGAAACCTACCCGTTGGAAGAGCCATTCATCGTGCTGGCCACGCAGAACCCAATCGAGATGGAGGGGACGTATCCGCTGCCAGAGGCACAGCTCGATCGTTTCTTCCTCAAAGCAGAGCTCGTGTCCCCGTCACTTGACGAGCTAGTGCGGATCACTGAGCTTAACACTGAAGAGCAGATTGCGCTTCCCAGTCCTGTGGCAAGTGGTGAAGAGATCTTGACCTGTCGCCGAGCGGTGCGTTATCTGCCGATCGGAAGCGAGCTACGTCGCTACGTCGCCCGGCTTGTCCTGGCCACGCACCCCGAGAACGAACACGCTCCCCAGGCAGTGCGGAAATACGTGGAGTACGGCGCCAGCCCGCGTGGGGCAATCGCCATCATTCTAGCGGCGAAGGCGCACGCGTTCCTCTGCAAGGAGCCAAACGTGCGCCGCGTGGACATCGAAGAGGTCTTCTTGGCGGCGCTCAACCACCGTATCATTCGCAATTTCAGGGGAGATGCTGAGGGAATAAGCGTAGAGGCCCTGTTGAAGGACGTGTGGGAGAGCACGGCGGTGACGTGATGGATCAGCTAATCGACGAGGGTTTCCTGCGCCGCTTATCGCGCCTTCGATTCATTACCAAAGGCAGGCGCGCCAGTCGGCTCAGTGGTGGTCACCCCTCCCCGCGTGCCGGCGTAAGCCTGGAGTTTGCCGACTATCGCGAGTACACGCCGGGGGACGATTTCCGCTATGTCGATTGGAACATCGTTGGCCGCCTCGATCGGGTTCTGGTGAAGACGTTTGTGCACGAGGTCGATCTTCCGATCTACCTTCTCGTCGATCTCTCCGCATCAATGCACCTGGGCTCGCCACCCAAGGTACGCTACGCCGCACGCCTCGCCGCGGGCCTCGCTTATCTTGGCCTGCGCAATCTCGATCGCGTTGGTCTCTATCCGTTCACCGACCATCTCCTGCCATCGGTCGCACCCAGGCACGGCAACCAGCAGATGGCACGTATCCTGAGCGCTCTGCGCGATGTGGCGCCGAAGGGGCCAACTTCGCTCGACCGAGTGCTGCGCGAGTTTGCTCACCGCACCCATGAAACCGGCCTGCTCTTCCTCATTAGCGACTTCCTTGTCCGCGGAGAGTACGAAGAGGGGATAGCGCGCCTTGCGTATCGGGGCGATGAGATCGTCGCTATCCAGGTCGTCGACCCTTCAGAGATGAGCCCCACGATCAGTGGCGGCGCACGGTTAACAGACGTAGAGACGGGAAGGCGCCTTGACCTGACGATCGGTGAGCGCACGCTGTCACAGTACCGGCGTCGATTCGAAGGATACGTGAGCGCTCTACGATCGTATCTTGCTTCGCAACGCATCCCCTACATCCTCGCCCCGACCGACCTTAGAATCGAAGAGCTGATCCACGTCCGCTTGCGTGCCCAGGGAGTTGTGCAATGATCCTGCAGGCGCCAGGTGCCCTCTCGTTGTTGGCCTTAGCGGGAGGGATCGTCTTTCTTTATTTCCTGCGAGCACACAATCGAAGCTACGATGTCTCCGCCTTGTTCTTATGGGAGGGACTGGCAAGCGATCCGCAGAGCCGTGCCGCTCGGATCAGGAAGCGGATCGACCTGCTCCTCATAGTGCAGATCGCCATCCTCGCACTCGCTTCTCTTGCACTGGCGCAGCCACAACGACTGACCACGGCGGCACAGGTACCCGGCCTGGTGATTGTGATCGACGCTAGCGCCAGTATGCGTACTATCACCCCCTCCGGCGTGAGTCGCTACGCGGTAGCCTGTGCGCGGGCAAACGATCTTCTCGATCAGTATCCGACAAGCCCGGCAGCGGTAATCAAGTACTCCTCACACTCGCAAATCCTCTCTCCCCTGACAAACGATCACGACTCCCTCCGCCGCATCCTGGCGACCGAGCATGCAACGTGGTACGCCGATGGAGATGAAGAGATGCTGACTGCTCTGATTGGCAGCGTGAGCGGCCGTTCTGACGGGACTAAGGTGATCGTCCTAACCGACCATGCCGTCCATAAGCAGGTCACCACAATGGAAGAGCAGTTGGTGCTCGGTGGCGAAAACGTGGCGATCACTTCGTTTGCCGTACGCGAAGACGCCGACATGCGGGGAGTGGCTGCGTTTGTCCGCCTGCACAACTTTACTGACCACTACGTCGATACGACACTGCGTGTAAGTGACGGGACGCAGGAGGTAAGTCTTCCCGTCCTCCTCGCGTCCGAGCAAGAGCAGGCCTACGTCCTCCCGTTCTCAGGCTCTCTGGGGCCGGAGTTCACCGCGTCGATTACGCCAAGTGACGCGCTTGCCGCTGATAACGTTCGCTACTTCGCCCTTCCCCGCTCGATCGACCGCCGCGTGCGTTGGATCGGCGAGACAAACCCATACCTTGAGGCCGCGCTTCGTGCCTGTGGGACAATGACGATCCTCGATGAAGAGAGCACTGATCCGGCCGACTTGACGGTGGTCTACAACGTGGCAGCGCCAGACGATGTAACTGGGAACATCCTGCTGGTCCACGCTGGCATCAGTGATGCAATCAGCCTTGGAGACGACGAAGAACCCGGGGCTCTCCAGGTAAGACTGCCCGATGATCCCCTCCTTGCTGGCGTCGATCCATCGGATTTTCGCATCGCATCCACGCCCACAGTGACAGCAGATCCCGCAGGAACAACGATCATCGCTTTGGGAGAGTCGCCCCTTCTCTATCGCCTCAGACAGCAAGACAGATCGATCGTTCTCATTGCTCCCGATATCATGCGCACCAACCTGCCACTGACGATTGACTTCCCCGTGCTCGTAAGGAACATCCTCGCTCAACTGACGCCACGCCCCACGCCTCCCTCTCCGCTCTGGGCAAACGTGGGAGAGCCACTTTCCCTGCGGGGGTACGACAATCCATCTGCACTCACCTCTCCCGATGGTGAAGTACACTCCCTCGATGCACAGCGCGCGTTCATCCCACAGTCACCTGGAATCTACACCCTAACGACAAAGCGAGGGGTCTACCCGCTTGCTGCCAACGTTGCACTCGGCGAGTCGATTCCCGCACAGGAAGAAGTAGCCGCAAGTGTAGGATACGAAGCGCTCCATGCTGAAATAACGGGAATCCCCCTGTGGCCGGAGGTCGCACTCGCAGCGTTGCTCTTCCTTATTGCCGAAGGAGCGATCTATCAAGGCTGGACCTTCAGAAGGAGGCGAAGATGATCCAATTCTCTCACCCTTACCTTCTCCTGGTGCTTCTCATACTTCCGCTCCTCCTTCTTGTTGGCCCTCATCGCAAGCGAGCGCTGATTACACGTGTGCTCACATTGGCCCTGATTATCATCGCCCTAGCCGGGCCGCAGAGTACTCGCAGCTACGCCGAGCACCGTGCCATCTTCCTGATCGACCAATCGCCAAGCATTACCACCACGACCGATCCGGGGAGCATTCACGACCAGATCGCGGCGATTGTCGGAGCAAATCCGAGCTACTCGTTCGAGTCAATCGCGTTCGCCAGTAGAGCGGAGGTTAACGAGCCATTCTCGCCTCACTTTGCATCTACTGTCACAAGCGACGGCCTCGGCACGGAGACGAATCTGAGCGCTGCCGTTGATCTTGCTCTTGCCGATGTGCGGCATGGGGAAGATACACAGCTCATCCTTGTAAGCGATGGGCGGATCACAACCGGCTTCGATGAGGCAGTAACCTCAGCAGAGCAGGCCAATATCGCAATCTCCGTCCTCCCAATTGGGCGTCAGATCGAAACGGACCTGCGCATGACGAGACTCGACGTGCCACCACTGATGAAACTAAATCGTCCGTTCACGATCACAGCCAGTATTGCTTCGCAACAGGATACAACTGGAACGCTTGCCGTATACAGGGGAAGCGACCTGCTATCGGCAGGTGATGTCGCCATCAATGCAGGTGCCAATAAGTTCACGTTAACCGACTCACTTGCTGCAGAAGGGGCATACACCTACCACGTCTCCATCAGAGGGGCAGATGATCCCATCCCCGAGAACGACACACTCACAGCTACCGTCCGTACGACTACCCTCCCCGATCTGCTTGTCATCGATCCTGCACAGGACGCGCCGATGTTGACGCTTCTGCAGGCGGCTGGCGTGCCCTACGTGCGCGAGACGAGCCTCCCTCCTCTCGCCGAAATGGCCGCTTATCACGAAATCATCCTCGCCAATGCAAACCTTGCTGACATACCGAGGCAAGCGATCTCCGACCTGCAAAGCTTTGTCTCCGATTTGGGAGGCGGTCTGGTCATCATCGAGGGAGAGAATGCGGTGCGCGGGTACGCAGGCGGAGGCATCGAGGACCTGCTACCGGTCTCCTACACGGTTCCACAAAAGGGACGCACGGCGAGCATGGCGATAGTCTTCCTTCTCGACCGTTCGGCAAGCATGCGTAGCCACGCGGACGGCACGACAAAGATCGACATTCTCAA
>CAZQUT010000025.1:0-11294 GCA_964596555.1 uncultured Thermotogae bacterium | reverse complement strand
TCGCCCAAAACTCATACCTCTGGTCACGCCAAGGCCATTACGCAACGTGCTCCTTAGCCTCCAAGTAGATTCTCGTAAGCAGAATGTTCGTCCAGGCAAAGGTGAGAGCAGAGGCAAGAAGGGCGTACAGATCCCACACTAGACTCATCGGAACGAAGAATACCACTATCGTAGGCAGGTAGAACAGTGAGAGTGCCCCAAACAAGGACAGTGTTTCCCGCCATTGTCGCGTGCGGGCAATGCTCATTTTCAACGCCGCGATCCCACGTGCGCCCCCGATCAGTATCTCCTGTTTGTAGAATATCAAGCGCAGGCCAAAGTAGATCCCCGGGATGACGAACAGAATTCCACCGGCAATTACGATGCCGTTCACCAGGAATTCCCCGGCAATGAGTGAGCCGTAGCTGGGAAACACTTGAGCGATCGCCCGTCCAAGCGAAAGCTTCTCCCCTTTGCTCTGCATCTGCAATAAAAGAATGAACCCGCCGTTGAAGAACGGAGAGAGAAGGATAAGGGCGGCCATCGTGATTACCCAGCGCGGGTTCCCAATGTCGTACAGGTTCGCTTGCCTGTTCACCAGGTAGAAGATCCCGGTGAATACCAGCGCCCAAGCAATGAGTGACGGTCGCCGAAATGGCTGCAGGAGGGTACTCTTAAGTTGGAGGGATGTCATCGTCCTCGTCTTGCAGCAGCTTTTCCAACCGCATCGCCCATTCCACCGTCTCGTCCAGGACGAATTCGAGCTGTGGCGTGTAACGAGTCGTCAGTCGCTTGGCAAGCTGTGTGCGGAAGAAACCGCGATCACGCGCAAACGCCTTGACGATCTCCACCTTATCGAATACAGGGGTGCCAAGAGCAATGTACACCTTGGCATAACGGGCGTCGACGGAAAGCTTCACGTCCATCACTGTGGGGAACGCGTTCCTGATCACCGGGTCACGCGCCTCAAACTCGACTATCGTCGACAGTTCCCGCTTAATTTCTTCGCGCGTCTTAGCTTTGCCACGTACGTCAACCATAGCTACCTCTTTCCCCTCTACGCACGGAGCAGATCTTCTGATAAGACCGCGCTAGTCGATCCCTATCTTTCGATCTCTTTAAGCGTAAAGATCGACAGACGATCGCCCGGCTGAACATCGTTGAAGTCCTTGATGCGGATACCGCACTCGCGACCGTTTTGCACCTCGCGCACGCTTTCAGTGAAGCGTTGCAGAGAGAGTATCTCTCCCACAAACAGTTCCTTGTCCTCTCGAAGCACGCGTGCCTTGGCCTTGCGCTCAACCTTACCATCGGTGACATAACAGCCGGCGACGACCCCGTCAGGAATCTTGAATACGTCGCGTATCTCCGCCTCGCCCATGCGCACCTCCTCGTACTCCGTGGGAAGCATGCTCTTCAGTGCGTGTTCAATCTCAGCTAGCAAATCGTAGATGATGTCATAGGTAAGGATGGCAACCCCATTCCGCTCGGCAAGCTTGGATGTCTTAGCGTCGGGCCTCACGCCGAAGCCGACAACCACGCAGTCCTCAGCGATACTCGATGCTAACAGCACATCCCCCTCGGAGATCGGACCAACGCCGGTATGAATAAACTCCACCTTAATGTCTTCTACGCCGATTCCCTCGATCTCGCGTTTCGCTGCCTCCAGCGCCCCAGTAGAAGATGCCTTGAGGATCAGTTGTAGCTTCTCAGCCTCCGCCGCTTCGAGGAAGAGGTCCTCAACGCTCATCTTCGCTCGTGACCGCCGCGGAACTGCCTCTTCTTTCATTTGCTTGGCAGCTGCTGTCTTGGCATCGTTCTGGGAATTCTTAACATCGATCGTCGTTCCCACGTGCGGAACATCCTGCAGCCCGAGGATCTCCACCGCCTTTCCGGGACCAGCCTCCGGAACTCGGGCACCGGTATCGTCGGTCATCGCTCGCACGCGTCCCCAGGTGGAGCCAGCAACAACGATGTCCTTTTCGTGCAATGTTCCATTTCTCACGATGGCTGTGGCCACCGGACCTCGCCCCTTAGCGAGGTGGCTCTCGATGATTACTGCCTCCAACGGTCCGGCTGGATCGGCACGGAGATTCTCCATCTCCGCCACCAGAAGAATCATCTCCAATAGGTCGTCGATGTTCTCTTCATTCAATGCAGAGATAGGAACGGTGATCGTATCCCCTCCCCACGCCTCGGGAGTGAGGCCGTGCTTGGTTAGGTCGTTCATCACCCTATCGATATCTGCATTCGGTTTATCGATCTTGTTTATGGCAACAATCATTGGGATGCCTGCGGCGTGGATGTGATCGATCGCCTCTGCTGTCTGCTCCATGATCCCGTCATCGGCGGCGACAACCAGGATGGCGATATCGGTGGCCTTGGCTCCGCGCGCGCGCATTTCGGTGAACGCCTTGTGCCCCGGTGTGTCGATGAACGTGATCATCTGTTCACCCAGATCAGCCTGGTAAGCGGCAACTCCCTGTGTGATTCCTCCAACTTCCTTTGCGGTTACGTGTGAATGCCGGATAGCGTCGAGGAGCGTCGTCTTCCCATGGTCGATATGCCCAAGAACAGAAACGATCGGCGGACGCGGAACTCCGCTCTGCCCTTTCTCTTTCTTCTCCTCTTGCTTCTCGACTAACTCCTCTATCTCTTCCGCAACTGCTTCTGATGTGCCCACAGTCTCTTCTTGATATAGGTTGACGATCAGCCCGTATTCTTCCTCGTTGACTGAGTTCGCCGCCTTAAGATCGGGCATTCCCATCTCCGCGAGCTTGCTGATTAGATCCTTGCTCGTAACCCCAAATTCTTTTGCAATCTCGTATATTCTCTTCCTTATCACGCTGATCCCTCGCTTAGTTTTTGCAGATACGAATAGCAACGAAGACTATACTCGATCGCTTGGAAGGCGTCAAACATACCGTTTGAAGAGGCTTAGCAAAACAGCCTGTCACCGCCAAACGAGAACCATTACGATCACTACGATTCCTCCTATGGCGAGCATCCACAGCATAATCTTCATGCTAAGGCGACGTAGATGCTTCTTCTGAGTCCGATCGAGGTTGCCCTTACGCGGGTGGCGGATCTCCATGCGCTGTGCCTTCTTGTAGGTCTTCACGAAGAGGGAGGTCTTCTTCTGTCGCTTATAGACGATCGCCAGGTTATGCAGGGCGTTTACGTAGTGGGCATCGACATCGAGCGCTCGCTTGTAGGCGTACTCAGCACGGTTAAAGTCATCACCATCAATGTAGATATTCCCCAAACGGTAGTAGATCTGTGCCTTGTCGATCCCGTAGCGCAACGCTTCAACCAACAAGGAGATCCCTTGCTTGTACTCCTTCTTCTTGCGGTGCTTCTCCGCTCGGACAAGCGCATGTTCGACAAACTCGCGCTGCTGTTCAAAGTCAGTCAGGACTTCCATTTCTTCCGTGGTCATCTAGCCATTGCCTCACTTTCTTGATATCCATCCATGTAAGATACTTCGGGCTCCCTTCGCTCCTCGACGGATTACGCAAGAGGTAGCTGGGGTGGAACATAGGGACAATTTCAATCCCACCACGCCAGGGTATGAACGTTCCGTGAATGTGCGTAATCCCGCCTGCTCCGGGAACGAGCCACTGCGTGGGCGTATTCCCGAGAGTAATGATCAATTTCGGGTTGATAAGCGCGATCTGTGCCTCCAGATACGGATCGCAGGCCTCCATCTCCTTCTTTGCCGGCACACGGTTCCCCGGTGGTCGGCATTTGACGACATTCGTGATGTAGATCTCAGCGCGCGAGATACCAACAGAGGCGAGGACATCGTCGAGCTTATGCCCAGCCGGCCCGACAAACGGATGTCCCGTGTTATCCTCGACTTCTCCCGGCCCCTCGCCGATGAGCATCAGGTCCGCTTGCGCGTTTCCCGCACCGAATACAACATGCGTGCGCGTCTCAGCAAGCGGACACTTTGTGCAGTTTTTCACCCTTTCTTCCAACGCTTCCAGCGTCAGGGCGTAGGGATCATCGGTATGATTCATCGTCCTCCTTAGCCGAACTCTTCTTACGAGGAGGAAAGGACGGAGCCAACTCCTGGTCAATAGCGGACAACGGGATTCGAACCCGCGACCCCCAGCTTGGGAAGCTAATGCTCTACCACTGAGCTATGCCCGCGACAAGAAATTATTGTAGCACGGATAAGCAATGCCGGCAACCTAGTCCCGCAGCGCTTCCAGAGCAGGGAGAGACTTGCCTCGCAGTAGGGCAAGGCACGCACCTCCACCAGTCGAGATACGGGAGATCTCCTCGACAATGCCCAGCTTTTTCACCGCTTCGCCCGTCTCGCCGCCTCCGACAACCGTGAACGCGTCACTCTCCGCGAGAGCCTGTCCGATCTCCCTCGTCCCAGCAACAAATGGATCAAATTCGAACGCTCCCATTGGCCCCGCCCACATGATCGTCCGTGCAGCAGCTATCTTCTCACGGAACAGGGCAATCGTCTCCGGCCCGATGTCGAGACCTATCCCGTCGGATGGGATATCGTCTATCCGTACCACCGCTGTCTCCGCTGAGTCGCTTAGCTCGGCAGCGACAACAGCATCAGTTGGTAGAACGATAGGCACGCCCTTCTCTTCGGCCTTTTCGCTGATGAGCAAGATCTCATCGAATAGCGATTCATCAACGATTGAGCTGCCAACGTTGTGCCCCTGAGCATGCAAGAAGGTGAATGCAACGCCGCCTCCAATGAGGATTGCATCGACTCGATCGACCAGATCACGCAGTGTGCCCAGTTTACTGCGTGCCTTCTTTCCCCCAATGATAGCCACATACGGGTGCTCCGGGTTGTCCGTCAGTCGCGCCAAGGCCTCTATCTCCTTCTGCACAAGAAAGCCAGCATAGGATGGGAGGTAATCGGCAATCCCCAGCGTCGAGGCATGCGCGCGATGCAGGGTGGCAAAGGCATCGTTCACAAAGACATCACCAAGACCCGCGAGCTTGCGGGCGAAGCCTGCCTCATTGGCGGTCTCTTCCGGAAAGAAACGCACGTTTTCCAGCAGGATGACCGAACCCGGCTCCCACTCCTCGATCGCCTGTACTACTTCATCGCCGACGCAGGTATCGAGCTTGCGCACAGGACTTCCCAGCAACTCACGCAGAGAAGCCGCGACTGGATCGAGGCACAGTGCTGGGACCACCTTTCCTTTTGGGCGACCAAGGTGGCTAAGAAGAATCGGCTTCCCTCCTCGTTCGAGGATGTTCTTCAGGGTGGGTAGTGATGCGCGAATCCGCGAATCATCTGCCACCCGCCCATCCGCCAGTGGCACGTTATAGTCTACACGCACCACCACTCGTTTCCCTTCAACCGCAACATCCTGAACGCATCGCAGCCGGTCAAGCAAGCTTGCCATTGGCTTCCTCCTTCTTCCTCGTTAGTGACTGAATTGAACACCGTTACTAAGCCGATTATAATCCTCTGTGATGAACAGTCAAAACGTGATCCTCTTAGGAATCGGTATCTTCGTCGGCCTAATTGTTACCGCCGTCGCTCTCAATCAGGCGTTCCTCACTGAGAATGACCCAATGGACCCCGGAGGCTTGATCGCGAGGACCGAGGTTGCATTCGATCGTGTACAGGATCTGGAGATCGTCTTGAATGTGGTTTCGACCGGGGAGGAGAGCCATCCTCTGCAAATGCGGGTGTGGTACATCAACGGGCCGGACCCCGCAGCGAGGATCCTTTACCTTGCCCCAGTAGAGCTGAAGGGACAAGTGTACACGGTGGACCGCGACTTGCTGTCGCACTACATCCCACAGCAAAACATGACCGTTATCAAGCGTTGGGCGGGGTTCCCTCTTTCAGACTTGGGGCTCGCAAGCTTCGACTTGCGGGGAATCGAGGAGGAGTGGAAGGAGGGGAAAGTTATCCTACGGGTTTCGCAGAACATCCCCAGGTTCGATATGCACATGTTCCCCTGTGATCTTCTCCTCACTGAGACACTGGCTGGATGTACACAGTGGAATCCCTTCTCAATCTCTTCCGGCTATAAGCCCACACCGAGGCTTGTCCCGAGTGCATCAGGGGTGACAAGCGATACTGGGCTGAAGCCTATCCCCGGTGGGTTTGTCCTGCGGGTATACGATAAGGGAACGGGTGAGATCAAGAAGATGATTTCGATAGATAGGGAAACCTTTCTCGTCAAGCAGATCGTTCTGTTCACAGACGAGAAACGTACCACAACAATCTCCGCATCACAGGTAATTCTCAATCAAGACCTGAATCGAGATGAGATCCTCGTCCTGCCCCGCGGAACAGAAGTGATCCGCGGCTGAGCGATTATCCGATCAGTCGCTTGAACTGCCCGAGGTTCATCTTTGACTCTACGAAGTCCTGGAACTCGTCCTCTTCTGCAAATGGCGACTCGATTGCTGAGGCCTCGAATACCTCATCAGAGATGAATATGGGACTTCCTGTGCGCAGGGCAAGAGCAAGGGAATCTGAGGGGCGGGCATCGATCTCCGTCGTCTTTCCTTCAGCATTCGCCAGGAAGATGGACGCGTAGTATGTCCCTTCCTCGACCCTGCTGATGACAACTTTCTGTACAGTGCCCTCTAGGTCCTCGATTATCGTCTTCATCAGATCGTGCGCCAGCGGCCGAGGAAACTGATTGCTTTGCAGCGTGAAGGCAATCGACATCGCCTCCGATTCACCAATCCAGATCGGCATTGCCCGGTTCGAATTCCTATCCTTAAGCAAGATTACCGGGGCATTATTAAACGGATCAACTAATAGAGCCTTTATCTCCGCCTCTCGCATCGTTCCTCTCCTTCTCCTTCTGACGTACGTTGGCAAATCATTATAGCAGCGCCAGGGCCAAGAGACAATCCCTAGAGTTGCATTTGGACTCGCACTGCTTGTACCATCCAAACACTATGGACACAAACGAGAAAGCGTTATTCGACGCGCGTTACGACAAGAGCCGGATGATCGACACTATCGACTCGTTTGATGATCAGTGCCGCGAAGCAATTAAGCTCGGCGAGGGATTTGCCTTCTCTCCTAAAGAGAAGATCGACAAGGTGATTGTCTGCGGGATGGGTGGCTCAGCGATGGCCGGGGAAATTGCGCGGCGCTTCGCCAATGTCCCTGTCCTCGTGAATCGAAGCTATACCTTGCCGGGGTTTGTTGACAGGCGGACGCTCCTTGTTGCCATCAGCTACTCGGGGAACACCGCCGAGACGCTATCCTCACTCAAGGAAGGGATTGATAAGAAGCTGCAAATCCTGTGCATCGCAAGCGGTGGGAAAATCATGAACATGGCACGAGAAAACGACATTCCGTTTCTGCAGGTGCCAGCGGGCTACCAACCGCGGGCAGCAACCGGGTACCTCTCGCTTCCGCTTCTCGTAATACTCTCACGCCTTGGTCTAGTCAAGGGAGTAGGTCAGTGGGACGACTTGTTTGCCTCCCTAGCAAAGATTAAGGAAAGCTGCACGGCGGACGTTGTACTCAAGGAGAACCCTGCCAAGGAACTCGCACAGGCTTTGCACAGCTGCGTGCCGGTCATCTATGGCACGGCGGGCAACACCGATCTCGTTGCCATGCGCTTTAAGACACAGATTAACGAGAACGCAAAGCAGCCCGCCTACTGGAACGCATTCTCCGAGCTCAATCACAACGAGATCCTGGCCCTCGTGAGAAGCGACCTCCTGGCGAGCCAACACATCGTCCTTCTTAAGAATCCGTACGATCACCCGGAGAACAGAATTCGGATGGAGATCATGGCCGGCCTATTCGAACAGCACAACGTTCCCCACACCGATGTCGCTTCCGAGGGGAAAACCGAGCTCGGGCAGGTCTTCTCCCAGATTTACTTTGCTGATTACGTGAGCTACTACCTTGCTCTGACAAACAAGCTCGATCCGACTCCGGTCGCGTTGATCGAAAAGTTCAAGATTGATCTGGCCAAGAAGACAGCTCAGCTCTCCTGAGAGGGCGCTTTGTCACACGCGATAAGGCACAGATCGGCCACGTTAGTTCCAGTGGGGCCAGTGGTGATTAGATCCCCGGAACTAGCAAGGGCATGGTAGGAGTCATTGGTCGCCAGCGATTCTTCGGGATCGATCCCTAGTTTGCGCAGGCGTGGGATCGTCTCACCATCGACGATCGCGCCTGCGGCGTCGGTGGGACCGTCACGCCCATCAGTCCCCACAGAAACAATCATTGCACCGGGCAGGCCTTCAATCCCCAGTGCTGCGGAGAGGGCGAGCTCCTGATTCCGTCCGCCCTTTCCGGACCCGGAAACTGTAACCGTTGTCTCCCCGGCGGCGACAATCAGTGCCGGGAGAGGTAAAGGCTGAGAATTTCTCATCTCCTCCCGAGCGATCGCGGCGAAGACATTCCCAACTTCTCGTGCTTCGCCTTCTAAAGTTGTCGTAAGGAGGAGGGTGTGATATCCGAGATTCTTCGCCTCGTTGAGCGCAGCCTCAGCCGCGATTGAGCCGGATCCGATGATATTGGTTGTTACTCTCGCGAACACTTCGTCTCCCGGTTTCGGCGTCTCCGGGATCTCGCTACGTGTTCCCGCCTCGACATGATCCCGAATCGACTGCGGTACCCTGTCCCACAGCCCGTAGTGACGAAGAATACGCGCCGCATTGGCGTAGGTCGTCGGGTCTCCCACGGTTGGCCCGGAGGCGATCGCATCGAGCGAATCACCCGCTACGTCAGAGACGATCAGGGCAACAACTCTGGCCGGGAAGGCACGTGCCGCAAGCTGTCCCCCCTTCAACTGCGAGAGGTGCTTGCGGACTGTGTTTATCTCTTGAATCTTCGCCCCAGATCGAAGCAGAAGCTCGTTTGTCGCAGCGAGATCATCGAGCACGAGCCCGGAAGATGGGAGGGTAAGGAGGGCCGATCCGCCGCCGGAGATGAGCACGATAACCAAGTCATCTTCTTGTGCATCATCCACCAGATCTGCGATCTGCTGCGCCACGGCAATACCGCGCGCATCGGGGATCGGATGGGATGCTTCGACGACTTTCACTCTATTGGTTGGAACCTTGTACCCATCCGCGGTGACGACGAGCCCAGCATGAATTCGTTCGCCAAGGACCGTCTCAAGTGAGGCGGCCATTCTGGATGAAGCCTTCCCCATCCCAACAACGAAGATTCGCGCAATTCGTGAGAGATCGACTGCTGCCCCTGTGACAAGGAGATGATCCCCGTCGAGATGCACTGCCCGTTCCAGGCAGGTCTCCGGAGCGACCGCAGTCAAAGCAGCACCGATGCAGCGATCGATGTCACCGCGCAGGCGAGTTCCCGTCGTCATCTTCTTGTATTAGTGGTCATCGACGGGATCTGCGCGGACGGCGTCCAGGATGCCGCTCAGATTTCCAGTCGCCAGGCAGATCGAGGAATCGGCTGCGCCGTAGTAGACCCACAGATCATCGCCACGCACGAAGCCTCCGCACGGGAAGACAACGTTTGGAACGTCACCCGTCCTCTCGTAGGGCTCTTCCGGGCCGAATAGCCAGTGGCGGGTGCGGGCAAGGAGGTGATGCGGCTTATCCAGATCGAGCAGGGCCGCGCCGACGCGATAGATTGGACCACCAGGCATGTTCTTGATCCCGTGGTAGAGGATGAGCCAGCCATACTCAGTCTCGATCGGCGGAATTCCAGTTCCCACCCGCGATCCATCCCACCACGGACCGCGGTGTAGCGGCAGGACCACGTTGTTCTCCCCCCAGTGGATGAGATCTGGCGAATAGGCGATCCAGATGTTCCCATCCTGAGCGAGCGGACGGTGGAGCATCGCGTAGCGTCCGTTGATCTTCCGTGGGAAGATGGCGGCATCCTTATTGCTTGGAGGAAAGGCGACCCCCAACGGTTCCACTTCCACGAAGTCGCGAGTGGTGGCGACTGCGACCGCTGGCCCGTACTGGGAGTAGGCTGTGTAGGCAAGAGCCCAAGCTCCAAGTTCATCGATCCGAGTGATTCGGCAATCCTCAGCACCATATGCCTCATAGGGGCGATGATCCCCGGGTGAGAGAGGCTGTTTCTCGATTTGCCAGTTTGTAACCCCGTCACTGCTGCGCGCCACTGTAAGGTGAGAACGACCAGAGCGACTCTCCACACGCAACAATAGCAAAACCTGATCCCCCAGATCGACGCTTCCCGCGTTGAACACCGCATTAACTGGGTAGGGCATATCCGCAGCGCTAATCAGCGGATTATGCTCACTCCTTACAAGAAGATCCTTCATCCTGTTCTCCCTTAACGATTCAACAAACACGCTCTTCGCGCGCTTGATGATAATGGTAGTATGATCTGTTGAATAGACCTGTCAAGCCCCTATTACACCTTCGATCGGTACATTCTTCTCCCTCGAAGATCCCACCGAGAGAACGCAGATGATCCTCAAATCTGTTCTCGCGATCAATCGCGAATCTGATCACGTGCAGTGAGAACGTGCATGCACACACTGCCATCCTCAGCTATCTTGATGTGGCCAAAGCGGTGTATCGCACTAGAAGAGCATGGAGCGCAGAGTCTGAAAGGCTTCAAGTTGCCCCTGTATGTAGGCTTCTGCCTCATCATCTGACATCTCTTCCGTCTCTAAAACGAGGCTCAGGAACCTACCTTGCCACAGGACACGCAGCGCATCGAGGACCTTCAGGTCATGATCGCCCGAGAAAGCACCGATCGCCAGGTAGACCGCTCTTACCCACAGATCGAGCGGGAATGAGAACTCGGAGAGATCGAGGGAGTAGACCGCTTCGAGATCACGTCGTAGCTCGTTTAGGAAAATCGCCTTTCCTCGCACGAACTCATCGTACTTGGCGTGAAACTGCTGATAAATCCCTTTCCTGTCAACTGTAAGCCTGTGTGGCTGCGCGGGCGGGATCTCGCCCAGTCGCTCCACATGTTTTATCCCTTCGACTCTCTCGATGAATGAATGGTAGTGGTCGATCAGCTGAAAGAGCGTCCCCACGACCTGGTAGAACATAGGAACGAGGAGTTCCTCCGGGTCGGCGTACTGCTTGGTCGACTCGTGCTCCTTCACCCCGAGGACCGCCTCCACCAGGTTCATCCCCTCCGCACCGGAGACAAGGGTGATAAATATGTCGATGCCGAACTCCGCCGGAAACAAAGGATGCTGCAGCAGTCGCTCGATCAGTCTGGATGAGAGGCCATACTCGCCGCCGATCGGCTGACGCACACCCAGTCCGAACAGGACGTTCGTCAGCGGGTAGGCGATCTGGTTAGTGATAACGCCGTCGTAGCGATAGCGCAAGTAGTAAGGGACAACCAGGTCTTTCCCCCTGAGGATCGG
>CAZQUT010000024.1:1444-11564 GCA_964596555.1 uncultured Thermotogae bacterium | reverse complement strand
TGTACAGAACCTCTTGTGCGGAAGAGGAGGGCACCAAATCGGAGTTGGGGCTTGTCCCCGCCTCGACCACCTTGTGGAACTGGAGCATCGCCGTCTGGCCAATCAGTGTACGTGCCTGGGTCGGATCCTTTGTTCCAGGAAGATTGACCAGGACCCTGTCGGTCCCCATTCGCTTGATCTCCGCATTTGCCATTCCATACTGATCGACACGGTTGTTAAGAATGGTGATCACACGATCGAGCGTATCTTGCTTCTGCGCTGCGGTCATCCCTGATACATCCTGCGCTTCGAGAACGAGTCTCACTCCGCCCTGCAGGTCAAGCCCGAGAGGTACTACATCCTTGAGCGGCCAAAACGGGTAGAGGAGGGCCAACGATCCGACGATAACCAGAAGCACTGTTCCAAAGCGCAGCCAATCGTTGCGCGCCATATTCCTGTGTGCCATTACAATAAGCCCTCCCTAGCGGTTACTTTGTTCGCTTGTCGACGACACTACTCTTTGCCAGCCGGATCTTGCCGCCATCCTCTAGCGTCAATACCATCGACGTGTCGCTGATCGAATCGATCTCCCCGTAAATCCCGCCAGCGGTGACTACACTGTCTCCTCGCTTCAGAGTGGATATCAGCTCAGTATGTTTCGACTGGCGCTTGCGCTGCGGGCGGATCAACATGAAATAGAAGACCGCACCGAACACGGCAAGAATGACGACAAGCGAGATCACGGAGCTTCCCGCTGCTGGCGTTGCCGTTTGCCCAAAAGCGGAAAACCCAAACAGGAACGTAATCAATCCTGCAATTAAAACAGCTACTCTTTCCATGCTTTATCACTCCTTACTACTTTTGATCGCATATACATGCCTGTATACTCCTGCAGCCAAGAATACCACCGCAAGAACACCAAACACAACGATCAGTTTGATCTCAGAAGCGCCATGTAGGTCTCTTCCTAAGGCGACTACCCGCTCCAAGAGAGCGAAAAGATCGGCCCAAATTATACAGTATAACACTGTCAAGATCGAGACCTGCTTTGGTGCCAGCTGTCCTTTCCTCAACGAAACAAGATCGTAGAGTACACTCGCCGCGGGGATAATCATCCACAGGGCCACCAAACCCGTATTTTGCCCTGGAATGATCGACAGAGCAAACAACAGCAAGAGGTGTCCAGGAAAGAGGGGGAGAAGATTGGCCACCGCGTGGCTCTTTATCGCACTGTCTGCCACTGCTTCGCGGCGGGAACGAATGATGAGATAGACGATGAACAGCAATGTCTCCACAGAGATCGCAATCTGGAGGAGGGCAGGGAGGTGCCCGACAGCGATAACGATCCCCAAGAGAGCGAGGACAAGAGGATACGACCATGCGGGAAGAGAGTCTTTCTTCTTCATCTTTATATTCCAGGAAGGAGAAGA
The DNA here is from genome assembly GCA_964596555.1 of uncultured Thermotogae bacterium. Lineage (GTDB taxonomy): Bacteria > Bipolaricaulota > Bipolaricaulia > UBA7950 > UBA9294 > M55B144. Next base: position 10,155 of record CAZQUT010000024.1, on the reverse strand, counting down.
TGCGCAATTAGGAAGAGCGAGGCAAATCCTAGCACATCGGTAACCGTGGGAAGGAAGATCCCCGCGGCAAGAGCGGGATCTTTCCCCATCGCGCGCAAGGAAACTGGGATTAACACGCCTGCCGCCCCAGCGACAAACATGTTAACAATCATCGCCAAACACGCCGCTACACCCAGCATGATCTCGCCTTTCCACACATACGTGATAATGCCAATCGTTATGCCGATGAAGGCCCCATTTACTACTCCAAGTAACGCCTCTTTGCCCAGCAAATGCCAGCCACGTTGCCGGTCGAGCTCGCCCAAGGCCATTCCACGGGTAATTATCGTCACTGTCTGCATGCCGGCGCTCCCCCCTTGTCCGGCAACCACTCCCATAAGAACTGCCAGTGCAGCCATCTTTGCGATTGAGCTTTCGAAGATCCCGACGACCATCGCTGCCAGCAGCGCTGTTCCCAAGCGAACGTATAGCCAGGGGAGGCGCATGCGCAAGGAAGCAGCGAGGGACGTATCGACTCCCTCCTCCATTGGTACACTCGCCATTCCGTAGATGTCCTCAGTCGCCTCTTCACGGATGACATCGATTACGTCATCGATGGTGATGACGCCCAACAACTTCTGGTCGTCGTCGACAACCGGTAGAGCGTAGTAGTTGTACTTATCAAACAAATGGGCTACGTCTTCCGCATCCGCATCTACCAGAACGGATACGGCATCCCGCTTGAGAAGTTTTGCCAGCAGAGTGCCAGGCTGAGCGAGTGCCATGTCACGCAGCGAGAAGACGCCCTGCAAGTGACCCTGCTCATCGACGGCATAAGCGTAGTAGATCGTCTCCACTTCTTCTACTTTTTTCCGCAGAAAATCGATCGCTTCCTGGACCGACATGTCAATCGGAAGCGCAACGACCTCCGGCGACATCAATCCGCCCGCCGTGTCCGGTGGGTAGGTCAGAAGACCTGATAGTACCTTGGCGTCTTCCTTCCCTAAGCGAGAGAGGAGTTCCTCCTGCACGTTGTCCGGGAGCTCGTCCAACACGTCGACGGCATCATCCGGATCCATTCGGGAGATGATCTTGATCGCCTCATCGCGATCGATCTCGCTCAAGAGTTCGGCTGAATCCTCAGGCTCCATCTCTCCGAGCGGCTCCGCTGCTGCGTGACGCAGGAATAAGCGATGGAGAAGCTCCGTCGCCTCCTCATCCGATAGCTGAGAAAGCACCTCGGCGACATCGGCCGGGTGTTTGAGCAACAGATCGCGTAACAAGATTTTTTTCTCCATCGCACACCTCTTCGTGTTTCCAATTATACCGTGCATCACGCACCAAGAAACCCTAAGCACCTTGCTGCTGGCAAGCCATCGCGAGTGGAGGTACTCTTCCTTTCGGGAGGCAAGATGAATACTACAATCATCAATGGCAGGCGGTCGATGGTTCTCGCATCCGAGGCGATAGTGGCAGCAAGCCAACCGCTCGCTGTACAGGTAGGTATTGATATATTGAAGCGTGGAGGAAACGCAATCGATGCTGCGATTGCGGTCAACGCCATGCTTGGCCTAGTCGAACCGATGAGTTGCGGCCTTGGGGGAGACCTATTCGCTATCGTGTGGGATGCCGGCTCACAACGCTTGTATGGTTTGAATGGGAGCGGCTGTTCTCCCTATTCTCTCACGAGGGATGTCTTTTCCGATAGAGAGCTCGATCGGATTCCGCTACGCGGCGTGCTATCCTGGAGCGTCCCCGGTTGCGTGGACGGCTGGTATGCGTTGAACGATCGCTTTGGTCGTCTCTCAATCGCCGATCTCCTCGCGCCGGCGATTACGTATGCAGAGAAGGGCTTCCCTGTGAGCCCGGTGATCGCTCGCGCATGGGTGGGAGCTGCTGATCTGCTACGCAAGGATCCCGCCGCTAAGGAGACTTTCCTCCCACAAGGGGACGCCCCCGCGTGCGGGGACGTCTTTGCTAACCCTGACCTTGCCCGCAGCCTGCGTGCGATTGCAAGTGGCGGACGAGACGCGTTCTACCTCGGAGAGATCGGAGAGAAGATCGTTGCCGCGAGCGAGCGCCTGGGCGGATATATCTCCATGCGCGACCTTGCCGACCACGAATCGACATGGGTTGAGCCGATCAGCACGCCATATCGCGACCATGAAGTCTGGGAGCTTCCTCCAAACACGCAAGGGCTGGCAGCGCTTCAGATGTTGCGTATCCTCGATGGTTTCGACCTTGCGGGAATGGGGCACAACTCCGGTGACTATCTGCACCACCTCGTGGAGGCAAAGAAGATTGCCTACGAGGATCGGGCACGCTTCTATGCCGATCCCGACTTCTACGATCCACCTATCGATCATCTGCTCTCCGACGAATATACAGCGAGACAGCGAGAAAGGATCGACCCTCTGCACGCAGCCCGTGAATTTCCACCCGAGTCAAGCGCTTTGCGCGATGGGGATACGGTCTATCTCACGGTGGTCGATGGCGAGCGAAACGCGGTCTCATTAATCCAGAGCAACTACCACGGCTTCGGCTCGGGGATCGTACCACCTGGGGTCGGGTTCGCCATGCAGGATCGCGGAGCGCTGTTTGACCTGGATCCACACGCGGCCAATCGCCTGGAACCGCATAAGCGGCCGTTCCACACGATCATTCCTGGACTTGTCACCAAGAATGGGGAGCCTGCCTTCTCGTTTGGGGTGATGGGGGGCGATCAGCAACCGCAGGGACAGGTACAGGTGCTATGCAACGTGATTGACTTTGGCATGGACGTGCAGCAGGCGGGAGATGCTCTTCGCTTCCGTCACGACGGTTCCTCAACTCCCGTGGGAGATGTGATGAACGATGGCGGGACACTCAATCTAGAGCCGGGAATCCCAGAAGAGGTGGCCGACGATCTGCGCGCGCGAGGGCACAACGTAACCTACAAAGAGAGCGGATACGGCGGCTATCAGGGAATCTGGATCGATCAGAAGCGGGGTGTCCTCCGCGGCGGATCGGAGTCGCGCAAGGACGGCTGCGCCTGCGGGTATTGAAAGAACGGCTCTTTGTCGTTCCAAGTGAGATGAGTAACGAAAAAAAGGAGCAAACCGTCAAGGCTCTTGCAAAAGCATAGAACTCTTTCACCCTTTAGAGGGCGGCAGAATGGGAGTATAATTTCCTCGTAGTCAACTAGAGGGGTGAGAGCAATGGCAGAGAAAGGTACATTCCGAGTAAAGAGTGGGCTCGCGGAGATGTTGAAGGGCGGCGTGATCATGGATGTCACTACCGCCGAACAGGCGAAGATCGCGGAGGCTGCTGGAGCAGTGGCTGTTATGGCCCTGGAGCGGGTCCCCGCCGACATCCGTGCCCAAGGCGGAGTGGCGCGCATGGCTGACCCGGGCAGGGTGAAGGAGATCCAGAAGGCCGTCTCTATTCCAGTAATGGCTAAGGTACGCATCGGTCACTTCGCTGAGGCACAGATTCTCGAGTCTCTCGAGGTGGATTATATTGACGAATCAGAGGTCCTCACCCCCGCCGACCCCAAGTATCACGTCGACAAGTGGGCATTCACTGTCCCGTTCGTATGCGGTGCACGCAATCTGGGTGAGGCGACACGGCGCATTGCCGAAGGGGCGGCGATGATCCGCACTAAGGGCGAGCCGGGGACTGGAAATGTTGTCGAAGCGGTGAAACACATGCGGTTGATGAACGAACAGATTCGCACCGTGATCGCCGCACCGGAGGAAGAGGTGATGAGCCTGGCAAAGGAGATGCGTGCTCCCTACCAGATTCTGCGCATGATCCGCGAGCTTAAGAGGCTCCCGGTTGTCAATTTCGCCGCTGGCGGGATCGCCACACCGGCCGATGCAGCAATGATGATGCAACTTGGCTGCGATGGGATCTTCGTCGGAAGCGGCGTCTTCAAGTCGGGTGATCCGGAGAAGAGGGCCCGCGCGATCGTCGAGGCGACGACTCACTACGATGAACCAGCAGTCGTGGCCCGTGTTTCGGAGGGGCTCGGCGAGGCAATGGTGGGAATATCGATCGACGAGATTCCGCCGCACGAGATGATGCAGGTTCGCTAGATGAGAATCGGTGTACTCGGATTGCAGGGTGCCGTGCGTGAGCACATGCGCAGCCTATCCAGGCTTGGCGTCGATGCGCTCGTCGTAAAACATGTCGAGGAGCTCGATCAGATATCGGCGCTGATCCTCCCCGGAGGAGAATCGACAGCGATTTCCCTCATCGGAGGCGTTACGTTTCTTGATCGGCTGCACACCCTGGCGGATGGTGGGTTCCCTCTTTTCGGCACCTGTGCCGGGATGATCCTCCTGGCGAGGAAGATAGAAGGGCGAGACGAGGCGTACGTGGGGGCAATCGACATCACGGTAGCGCGCAATGCCTCGGGGAGACAGGTGCACAGCTTCGAGACGATGCTTGCCGTCGAGGGGATTGGGAAGAATATCCCCGCCGTCTTCATCCGCGCCCCGTACATCACCAGATTGGGAAAGAGCGTGACCGCTCTTGCAAAACACGATGGGCACGTCGTGATGGCGCGTCAAGGAAACGTTCTTGTCGCAAGTTTCCATCCGGAGCTGACCGACGACTTGCGAATCCATGAGTATTTCCTCAATATCGTGGAAAAGAGAAATCAGGAGGAAATGAAATGAAGAAGGTAGCAATCAACGGGTTTGGTCGCATTGGAAGGGCATTCTTTCGTATTGCCTTTGGGAAAGGCGATCTGGATGTCGTGGCGATCAACGATCCGTTCATCTCGCCCGAGCAGGCGCGGTATCTGCTCATGTACGATTCCGTCTATCACCGCTACGATAAGAAAGTGGAGATTGAAGACGGTAACCTCGTCGTCGGTGGCGTAACTATCCCCTTGCTTCAGAAGAAGGATCCCAAGGACCTCCCTTGGGGTGAATTGGGAGTCGATGTCGTGATCGAATCGACCGGGCACTTTCTCACCCGCGAGCTAGCGACAAAGCACCTGCAGGCGGGGGCAAAGAAGGTCCTCCTCTCGGCCCCGGCAAAGGATGCAGACATCCCGCAGATCGTGTACGGTGTGAACACTGATGCCTATGACAAGGCAAAAGATCTGATCATCTCCGCCGCCTCTTGCACCACGAACTCGCTTGCTCCAGTGGCCTACGTTCTGGAGAAGGAGTTCGGGATCGTGCATGCCCTGATGTCCACCGTGCACGGATACACAGCCGATCAGAAGATCGTCGATGCGCCGCACGACAAGTTCACCCGTGGTCGGACAGCAGCGGCAAACATCGTTCCCACGACGACCGGTGCGGCTACAGCAACGACCAAGGTCATCCCCAGCCTTGCTGGAAAGATGGATGGAATGGCGTTTCGCGTTCCCGTTCCCACCGGATCAGTGACCGATTTTACCGCCGTCCTCAAGGTAGATGTTAAGAAGGAAGATGTCAACCAGGCGATGCGCGACTATGCCAGCGGGAAGAAGGGGAAGCTGGTGGGGATCCTCGACGTGGCCAACGACCCGATCGTCTCAAGCGACATCGTTGGCGAGGCGCACGCCAGCGTTTTCGATCCTAGTTGGACTAAGGTTATGGGCAAACGATTGGTGAAGGTCGTGACCTTCTATGACAATGAGTGGGGATACACAAACCAACTTGTGCGCGTGGCTACCGATTTCTAAAAGGGCGCTATCAATGGCGGGAGAGGGCCCACTCGCGGTCCTCTTCCCGCCTCGATGCCTGTTGTGCGAAAGACCGACCTCTCAGCTCAACATACTGTGCGAGGGCTGCATCGCGGATCTTCCACATCTTGCAGGGCCACGGTGTTCGCAGTGTCAGGAGCTACTCGCAGATCACTCACTTGATCTGTGTCATGCTTGCGGTACGCGAGAGCGCTGGTTTGACCGTGCCATTTCGCTTGGGCCGTACGAAGGTGCCTGGGGAAAACTCGTCAGGTCGCTCAAGTTCGACAGAGAGCCAGCAGTGGCAAAATTTCTCTCCGCGCGGATGGCAGACTTCCTTCACGCGGAGGATCCATTTGGCAATATCGATATCATCACCTACGTTCCGATGACCCGACACGCAATGCGTGCACGCGGATTCAATCAGGCGAAACTGCTTGCACAGGGGTTGGCGAAGCGCATCCATCGTCCCATGGCACGGCTCTTGGCAAAGTGGAGCGAAACACAGCCGCAGGCGCGCCTCTCGGCACGGGCAAGGCGGGAAAACTTGCGGGGCGCGTTCCGCACGATAAGATCTGTTTCGGGGAAGGTTCTTCTTGTTGATGACATATTCACAACTGGGTCAACGGTTGAAGAGTGCGCTCATACATTGAAGAGTGGTGGTTGCGAGGAGGTCTTTGTTCTCACTGTAGCGCGCGCTTGAAGGAGGGGAAAGATGCGGGTGGAAACGGTCTGCCTGGGTAAGCTAGCCACCAACTGTTACCTCATTAAGGCCGATGGGATAACCATACTTATCGATCCGGCCGAATCTTGCGAGATCTTGTCTTCATTCCTTGCTGGCCGTAGCGTCAACCTTGTGGTCAATACCCACGGCCACTTCGACCACATCGGGGGTGATTGGGATCTTCAGAAGCGCGGGGCGAAGCTCCTTATCCATAAGGCTGCACTACCGATGGTTGATCACTTCTACCCCGATCATCCACCATTCGACCGCTACCTCGAGGATGGAGATCTCCTTCCCGGTGGGCTGTGGGTGATGCACACCCCCGGACATTCGCCGGGTAGCATCGTCCTCATCGGTGAAGACGTCTTGTTCGTCGGAGATCTGCTGTTTGCCGGGTCAATCGGGAGGACCGATTTTCCGGGCGGATCGATGAATGAAATGAATAGGTCTCTTTCTCGACTAGTCGACCTCCCGGGAGAATACATCGTGTATCCGGGGCATGGGCCGACCACATCGCTAGATAAGGAACGGCGCACGAATCCCTTCCTTGCTGCCCACGGGGTGAAGCGATGAGTGCCGAACGGGCCGATGTGCAACAGATCAAGGATCGCATCGACATCGTCTCGGTCATCTCACGCTACGTCACCCTCACCAAAGCCGGGTCGAGCCACAAGGGGCGTTGTCCGTTTCACAAAGACGATACGCCATCCTTCTGGGTCAGCCCCGAGAAGGGGTTGTGGCACTGCTTCGGTTGTGGGGCAGGCGGGGACGTCATCGGGTTCTTGATGAAGATCGAGAACATCCCCTTTGTGGAAGCCGCTGAGCGATTGGCCACAGAGGCGGGCCTGTCGTTTGCCTCACACAAGGGGGACGGCTCCCATGACGAGCTTTTCGAGATCAGCATCGCCGTATCTCGCTGGTTTGCCGACAACCTGACAAACAGTCCCGCCGGTCGACGCGGGCGGGAGTATCTGATCAAACGAGGGTATCCCGAGGAGACATGGGACAGGTTCGGGTTGGGCTATGCTCCCCCAGGCTGGGATCACCTCCGCAAGCGATTTGAGGGCAAGTATGGCGTTAAGCCCCTCGTTGACTTGGGGTTCCTCGTGAGCAAGGACAATGGCACGACTTACGATCGATTCCGCGATCGGGTCATCTTTCCCATCCTCGATCTCTCGGGGCGACCAATCGCCTTCGGTGGCCGAGCCTTTGAGGGTGAACCGAAGTACCTCAACTCGCCGAAGACGGCGTTGTTTGACAAGGGCAACCACCTCTACGGCCTCTCCTGGGCACGCGAAACGATGCAGAAGGAGGGGAACGCTATCCTCGTTGAGGGCTATACCGATGTTATCTCGCTTCACCTGGCGGGAATCACCAATGCCGTGGGGAGCATGGGCACGTCGCTCACGCAGGGTCAGGCACACCTGCTCGGCCGTTTCGTCAAGGAGGTAGTGATATCCTACGACCGCGACACGGCAGGGGGGATGGCCTCACTACGGGGGATGCAAATCCTGCGCAATCACGGCTTGTCGGTGCGCGTCGTGCGTCTGCCGGAGGGGGACGACCCGGACAGCCTGGTGCGGCGCGAGGGAGCGGAACGGATGCATCAGCTCATCGATGCGGCGGCAGCGTTTCACACATTCTACATCGAGTCGCTGAAGGAGAGGTACAACACGGGAAGCATCACGGGAAAGGAGGCAGCGCTGGAGGAGGCAAAGCCGTTCTTCCAAGGCATCCGTAGTCTTCCGCTGCGGCAGGAAATTGCCACACGCCTCGCCGAACTCCTCGACCTCCCGTTCGACGGCCTGATGCAGGAGCTCATGCGCGGAAGGAGACACAAGCCCGAAGCAAGCATCGAGCAGAAAGAGCATCATTGGGGACCACAACAGGTAATCCTATCCCTACTCTTGCGCGGCGAGGTAAGTTGGGATCGTGTCGCTGCCCTCGTCTCGGCGGAGGACTTTGCGCCCCAGTATCGGCCAATCGTCGAGGAGATCGCACAGACAAGGGGTCAAGTGGACGCATCTTCGATGACAACGTTCCTTGATGAGGATAGTGCGCGCGAGGTAAGCTATCTAACCCTGTCTGAGCCGCTGTGGAGTGATGTCGAGAAGGCGCTACGGGATGCGCTGGAGCGGCTTGTGGAGCTTCCGGAGATCGAGAATAAACTGAATGATTTGCGCGAAAAGAGGGAAGATGCTGAGAGATCGGGTGATCGTCGCCTCAACGATGAACTGCAGGGTGCCATAATTACACTTCAAGCCCAGAGGGTGTCCAGGAGGAGAAGAGATGGCAAGAAGTAAACAGCAGACCAAAGATAAGCAGGGTGCGAGCGATTCCGCAACA
>CAZQUT010000024.1:0-1344 GCA_964596555.1 uncultured Thermotogae bacterium | reverse complement strand
GCAACAAAGCAACCTGAAGAGGCGATCCTGAACAAGCCGATCAATGAAGAAGATGTAGTCGCCGACGGGGATGAACTTCTCGAAGGAGATGATGTCCTTGAGGGAGACGACATCGTAGAGGAGGATGAGACACCCGCGATCGAGGACGCCGTTCCGGATGTTGTGAGCACCGTAAATCTCAATGTATCTAAGAAGAAAACCCGCTCGCGTCGGACCATCGATGCAAGAAGGCCGGCACGCAGGGAAGATCCCGTGAAGACCTACCTGCGAGAGATTGGGCAGTACCCTCTCCTCACCAAGCAGGAGGAGGTTGAACTAGCGACAGCAATGGAGCACGGAAACTGGGTACGCGCCATTCGGCTGGGTGCGGATGCAGCAGAAAAGCTCAGTCATGTCGTCCTTCCCAAGAAGGGAGGGGTGAGCATCATCCCCAAGGAGATGGAAGAAGAGCTGAAGGCACTTGTCGACGCCGGCAAAGAGGCTACCCATGCGCTTGGGTTCGTCAAGCAGAAGAGCAAGGCCAATCTTGCCCCCCTGCTACAGAAGAAGGGACAAGAACTTGAACAGATCGACGCAGAGGCACGCGCATCGCGTGACAGACTGACGATCTCCAACCTACGCCTCGTCGTTTCCATCGCCAAGCGCTACACGAATCGCGGGTTATCGTTCCTTGACTTAATCCAGGAGGGGAACATGGGCCTGATGAAGGCGGTGGAGAAATTTGACTACAAACGGGGCTTCAAGTTCTCCACCTACGCCACGTGGTGGATCAGGCAAGCGATCACTCGCGCCATCGCCGATCAGTCGCGTACGATACGCGTTCCCGTGCACATGATCGAGACTGTGCGTGATCTGAAGCGCATCAAGAGGGAATTCATCCAACAGCACGGCGCAGCCCCCACGCTGGAGGACCTTTCCGGTCTGATGGGCATGAGTGTAGATCGAATCAAAAAAGTGGAGAACGTGTCCTCCTACACCTCCTCCCTGGAACGGCCGATTGGCGATGAGGACGAGGACACACTGTGCGACTTCATCGAGGACACTTCCTCCCCTTCGCCCACCAAGGAGACGTTCCGCATGTTCTTGAAGGAGCAGTTGAACCGTGCCCTTGATCAGCTCGATGAAAGGGAGCGCGAGATCCTCAAGCTCCGCTACGGCCTAGACGACGACCACCCCCGCACGCTCAAGGATGTCTCTCTCAAGTTCAACATCACACGTGAGCGCGTTCGCCAGATAGAGATAAAGGCAATCGAGAAGCTGAAGCATCCTTCCCGTCGCACCGAGCTGAAGCGCTTCCGGGAGCTCCTGCTCGGGGAGGATTAGTCGTTGAAGGCCGGCCAGGTC
>CAZQUT010000023.1:0-11651 GCA_964596555.1 uncultured Thermotogae bacterium | reverse complement strand
CTGGGTCCTGAGTGTCGAGCATTATCGGGAACGCTCCGATTCCGCCCAGGTACTTGAACAGGAGGGCCTTCCCCTCCATCACCGGAAGACCGGCGAGTGGTCCGATGTTTCCCAGACCGAGGACGCGCGATCCGTCGGACACGACGGCGACCGTGTTCGCTTTGTTTGTGTAATCGAAGACCTTGCTTGGATCCGCCTCGATCTCCTTGCACGGAGCGGCCACACCTGGGGTGTACCAGATCCCGAAGTCATCGACGCTGGTGACCGCGCACTTGAGTGCCGTCTCTATCTTGCCGCGGTAGAACGAATGCCAACCGGGTGCCTTCTGTGCCGGAATCGCTGCCTGCCTCTTCATCTCTTCTGCGCTAAGTCTCTCCTCACCCATCACTCACTCCTTTCGATCTGTTCGTGGATCGCTTGCATATTTTTGCGAACAGTTGCGTTTAGAGTATTGTACAGGCTCTTTCCGTGAGCATCCATAGAGACGGTCAACGGACCAAATTCCTGCACGGAGAGTACCCACACTGCCTCCGCCATCCCCAGATTTGAGAGCCAATGAACTGTGGTGACATCAGTGATCGCGCGCGCAGCCAGTGCCCCCGCGCCGCCGGTGTAATGGGTATACACCGATCCCACCTCTTGCAGAGCGGCCAGTGTCTTCTCTCCCATCCCTCCTTTACCGATGATCACACGTACCGGGAACCTCTCCAAGAAGCGATCCTCGATTGACTCCATCCGCGCTGATGTCGTTGGTCCGGCGGAAACGATTCGCCACTCTCCATTTTCCTCTTTCTTTACCACGGGTCCGCAGTGATAGAGGATGAGGCCCTCAACAGGAAAGGGAGCTCCACGTTCGAGCATCATCAGATGAGCCTCGTCGCGGGCGGTGAACATCATCCCTGTGACATAGATCACATCCCCCACATGCAGGCCGCGTGCCTCCTGTTCGGAGATTGGGGTTGTGAGTATCCGATCCATCTTAGTCCACCTCGATCTTCCCGGTTGCGTCAATCTCTACACGTGCTCGCCGATCGGCCCAGCACTGGTAGATGATTCCCACCGGAAGCGAAGCCGGATGACGGTGAGCATACTCGATATGCACGTCAAGGCAGGTCGTCTTCCCTCCCAGCCCCATCGGGCCAACACCGCTTTCGTTGATCAGATCGCGCAATTCTTCTTCTAAGAAGGCGACGTTCACTTCAGGATGGCGGGTGCCGACCGGGCGTAACAGAGAAAACTTAGCGAGCTTGAGCGATAGGTCTGCTCCTCCTCCGATCCCCACGCCAATTATCCCTGGAGGACACGGCTTCCCCGCACAGCCAACAACATGATCGACGACGAACCTCTTAACTCCAGTCATCCCCGCTCCTGGCGGGAGCATCTTTAGGGCAGAGCAGTTCTCGCTTCCACCACCCTTGGGAAGAATGTTGATTGTGCATCCATCTCCATCGACCAGATCCCACGTGATGTGGGGGATGTACTCACCCACGTTGTCTCCCGGATTCTCCCCAGTGAACGGATGGACCGTGTTCGGGCGGAGGGGGATCTCCTGCGTCGCCTGACGAACAGCATCGACGATCAGGCTGCGCAGGGAAGAAATACCGGGAAAATCGACACCGATGCGGACGATGAACGTCTGTATCCCCGTATCCTGACACATCGGGATCGCGCCATCCCGCGCGATATCCGTGTTTTTCAGGATCGTCTCCAGCTGCACCCGTGCCAACCCCTGTTCCGCTTCCTTGGCCCGTGCGAGGGCAGCGATAACATCACGAGGAAGCATTGTCTCTGCCCTACGGATTGCCTCCACAAGCGCGAGCCTGATCTCAGCGTACTCCATTCCAGCCCTCCCATCTCAGAGCATTAGCGTAGCTCCCCGGTCCCGCGATGGCAAGGCACAGCATTGTGGCTTCATCTGTAGGCAACAAGAACGGCAAGAGAGACATCCCATGGTTCCCTTCTGTGGCCGATTCATCTTCTCGTAAATTGATCTGCTTGCGGGAGAGGACGAAGATGAACTATCCTATTTCTATGTGTTCTTTGACTGCGAGGCGAGATGCTCGGATGAGCGGTGCTCAGTGATCATGACTAAGGAAGGTGGCCTGTGATGCATACGGTGTTGGTCTCGGCAGAGGTGTCGCCGTTTGCCAAGGCGGGTGGGCTTGCCGATGTGGCTTCTGCTCTTCCGCGTGCGTTGAACGCGCTCGGCGTTGACATGCGAGTGATCATGCCCAAGTACCGGGGCGTCGAGGGAAAGACGACATTGGAGGAGGTCGCGCGCTTCCCGGTTGCTGTTGGGAAAAACTACATGGAGTGCATAGCCTATCGCAGGCTGTTGCCGGGGAGTGGAGTTCCGGTCTTCTTCTTGGGCAATGATCACTACTTTGATCGAGCGCAGATCTACGGAGAGGGTGGTGGTGATTACCCTGATGCACTGGAGAGGTTTGTCTTCCTCTCGCGTGGAGCGTTGAAACTGTGCAAGGAACTGGATTGGCAGGTGGATGTAATCCATGCCAACGATTGGCACACAGCGCTCATTCCCGCTTACATGCGCGCAGGAATAGACCCTCATGGTGCACACAGCGTCCTCACCATCCACAACCTCGCTTACCAAGGGGTCTTTCCTTGGAAACAAGCAGGGATAACTGGGCTGAGCGACGAACTCCTTGCACCCTTCAAGCACGATGGGAAGCTGAATCTCCTCTGTGGTGGGATACTGCAGGCTGACTCTCTCACCACCGTTTCGCCCACCTATGCGGAGGAGATCCCGAGCTTGGGTGAGGGGTTGGAGGAAGAGCTGCGCTCTCGCCAGGAGGAGCTCTTCGGGATACTAAACGGTGTCGACTATGAGGTGTGGAATCCGGAGACCGATCGACACCTATGGGCGAACTACTCGGCAGCAGATTGCAGCGGCAAAGAGGAGAACAAACAGCGTCTTCTCTCCGAACTGAATCTCGATGCCAACCCGAGCGCTCCCCTTGTGGGAATGATCTCGCGACTGGCCGAGCAGAAGGGGTTCGATCTTATCATGGCCTCCTTTGAGCGTATGCTCTCGCTTGGAATCAGGTTTGTCCTCCTCGGAACGGGCTCCCCTCAGATAGAGGAGTTCTTTCAGGCCGCGGCGAAGCGGTATCCAAAGCAGGTGGCAGCATTGATCACCTTCTCCGAGCAGTGGGCGCATCGCATCGAAGCCTCTTCCGACATTTTCCTCATGCCGTCGCGCTTTGAGCCATGCGGGTTAAACCAAATGTATTCTCTGCGCTACGGAACCGTTCCTGTCGTGCGTGCGACAGGCGGTTTGCGCGATACAGTCCACGAGTATGATCCGACCAGGGAAACCGAAAATGGCTTTGCCTTTCAGGACTACAGCGCAGAGGAGATGCTCTCCTCCCTGAGCCGCGCGATCGCTCTCTACCAAGATGTTCCTCAAGAATGGGCGGAATTGCGCGCTCGGGGAATGCGGGAGGACCATTCTTGGAAGGTGTCCGCTAAGCGCTACCTTGATCTGTACGAACGGACGCTCTCTACGCGCGCTTAACGATGCGAAATCCCCTTCGTGGGATCGCGGTGGTCGATGGTACGGGCACCTGCGCGAAGAGGTCGACCCAGTTCCCTGGAGAGGCTAGATTAAGCGGCTCGTCTTTGTTGCCGGTGTTGATAGCGATGATTATCTCTTCCTGGCTCAACTTCCGCTTGAAAACAAGATGCTGCTCATGCGCGGTGACGAACTCGATCGTGCCACGCCGAAGGCACGCCTCCTGCTGGCGAAGATGGGCAAGCTGGTGGAATGTCTCCAGTAGGTTCCTGTCCCACGCCTTTTCATTCCAGGGAAAGACGCGACGACAATCGGGATCATCTCCCCCTTCCAGTCCGATCTCGTCGCCGTAGTAGATGGCGGCAGCACCGGGAAAGGTGAATAGGAAGGCAGCGGCGAGGATGAGACTTGTCTTGTCTCCTCCGCAGAGGGTGAGGAAGCGCGGCTTATCGTGGCTTCCAAGGAGCGTGTAGGAGCTGTAGTTTGCTTCGTCGGGGTAGCTGTGCCAGATGCTGCGAACAAAGCCGGCAAAGCTGGCCGCATTGCAATCACCATTGGCGAAGAAACCGATGAGCGCGTCTCGCAGCCTGTAATGCATCACACCATCGAGCGCGTCGTGCTTGAACCATGAGGTGGCAAGCCCCATCACCTCTCCCACAATGTAGGCGTCACTCTTCTCCTCCTTGGCGACGCAGCGGATGTCCTTGACGAAATCAGGGGGGAGGTAATCGGTCGTGTCCAGCCGCCAGCCATCGATATCGTATTCATGGATCCAGTGGCGAACGACCGACAGTAAGTACTCTCGCACCTTGCGATTCCTGTGGTTCCACTCGGGCATGTTACGCACACCGGCCCAGCACGCGTAGTTCGGTTCTGGTTCGCTGATAACTTCTGCCCCCTCGATCGTGAACCAATCCCAGTATTCAGAGGCCTTCCCGTGTGCTATGACGTCTAGGAAGAACGGGTGTCGATCGGAGCAGTGATTGAACACGCCGTCGAGGATAATGCGCATTCCACGATCGTGCAGCGCAGTGACGAGACGTGCTAGGGCGGCATTCCCGCCAAATGCCGGATCGACCTCGAAGTAATCAACGGTGTCGTACTTGTGGTTGCTCGGTGCAGTGAAGATCGGCGTGAGGTAGAGGGCGGTAATCCCGAGGTTCTCAAGGTAGTCGAGCTTCTCTGTGATTCCGACCAGATCACCGCCGAAGAACGATTCCCGTGTCGGTCTCTCTCCCCACGGACGCGATCCCGGCGGATCAGTCGCGTGATCCCCATCGTAGAATCGATCGGGGAATATCTGGTAGAATATGGCGTTACGTACCCAATTTGGTGTCATTTGTGTTTATTCCTTCACCGATCCGCGAGTGAGGCCGGAGACGAGTAGGTGCTGAGCGACAGCGAAGATGATGAGAAATGGGATCGCTCCGATCAGTGCGCCTGCGGCGAAGACGCCCCACCGATTTCCCCACTGACCGTGGATGAACAGGTTCAACCCCAGTGCCAGTGTGAACTGATGCGTATCGGTGAGAAGGACGCGGGCCAGGATATACTCCGAGTAGACGCCGATGAAGCTAAGCACGAAGATTGTCGCGAGGATTGGGCGAGCAAGGGGGAGGATGATCCGCGTGAATGCCTGAAACTGTGAGGCGCCATCGACCTTTGCCGATTCCTCCAAAGAGCGGGGAATGGTGTCGAAGTATCCCTTCATCAGCCACGTGTTAAACCCCATCGCTCCGCCCAAGTAAACCATGATCAACCCGGGATGGGTGTTCAATCCCATCCATGGGGCAATCTTGCCGATGTTCAGGAGCAGGATGTAGATTGCCACCATGGCGAGCATCTGCGGGAACATCTGCACGAGCAGGAGGCCAAGTAGTCCTGAACGCCTCCCTTTGAAGCGAAAACGGGAGAACGC
This sequence comes from uncultured Thermotogae bacterium, assembly GCA_964596555.1. Taxonomy (GTDB): domain Bacteria; phylum Bipolaricaulota; class Bipolaricaulia; order UBA7950; family UBA9294; genus M55B144. The sequence goes on along the minus strand of CAZQUT010000023.1, from coordinate 6,198 downwards.
ATACGCGGCCAGTGCGGTGAGAGCTACCGTGAGCAGCGAGGTTATGGTGGCGATCTTGATGCTGTTCCACAACCAGATTGCATACGGATGCTGCGGGTTGGTGAACAGCTCGACGTAGTGATCCCAGGTGATGTGTCTCGGGATGAGCTGCTGTGCAGTGATGTTATTCGTGGGGTTGATCGACGCGGAGAAGATCCACAACACTGGGAAGACAGCGAAGCCGATGAACAGCCAAACCACCAAGTGTCTGATGATACTTCCTATAAGTGTGTGCTTGCTATACATTCTTGCTCAGATCCTCCAGTGCGCCGGTGAGGCGGAAGTTGATCGCGCTGATCGTGGCAACGATGAAGAATATAACAACGGAGACTGCAGCGGCAAGAGCGAACTGATTGCCTCTTGCGCCCTGGAACGCGAGACGATAGGCGTAGCTCAGCAGGATATCCGTCGATTGCGCGACCGTGCGAGCGTTGATCGGCGGCCCGCCTTCAGTGAGTAACCAAATGAGCGTAAAGTTATTGAAATTGAAGGCAAAGCTACCGATAAGGAGCGGAGCTAAAGGCATGAGGAGCAACGGCAGGGTAATCTTGGAGAAGCGTTGCCACCAAGTTGCTCCGTCGACTCGCGCCGCCTCATAGAGCTCCCCGGGGATCGATTGTAGCGCCCCCAACGAGACAATCATCATGTACGGGTACCCGAGCCACAGATTTACGAGGATAATCGATACCTTGGCCCAGAAGGCGTTCTCCAGCCAAGGAATGGAGAAATGGAATAACTGCAAGAGAACATGGTTAAACAGGCCCATATTGGTCAGTAAGCCATGCCAGATCAGTATCGATATGAATGCCGGCAGGGCGTAGGGAACAATGACGAGCACGCGGTAGAATCGCCGCAGCTTGAGATAGGGATCATTAAGCAGAATAGCAAGAAAGAGCCCGAGAGCGAATGTTGTGAGGACAGACAGGCCGGCAAAGATTACCGTCCATCCGAAGACCCGTGCAAAGGGACCGGATACGAGGGGATTGAGGATGAGCTCCAGGTAGTTCTTAAGCCCCATCCATATCTTGAATCCTGGATACAGCTCGTCTCCGTCATCGGATGTGTAGAAGCCTTCAAGGTTTGGGTAGACTGTCCCTGTTTGTAGGTCGCGCATCATGTCCGTTGCAGGATTGTACGAGTAACGGCGACTGCTGAGCTTGAACTCACGTAGGCTGTCCAGGCGGATCGTGCCTTCGTCATATGGAATGCGCAATCCCTCAATGGTTGGAAGACCCTTGATAATTTCCGGCAAAGTCATCACTTTATAGGAGAGAAATCGATCGGGCTTCCCATCGCCGTCTTCGTCGACAAGCCGATCATCGGAGGGATCAATTTGGGTGAGTACACCCTGATAGTAGAGCAGGGTCTCGTCGTCCCCGTAGAGCACGAGTGCAATGTCGCCGGTGTCATCTTCGAATGCCTCATAGCTGAAGCTCGGTGCATCCGATGGGGTATAGAAGCGACCTGTAATCTGCTCGATCGCCTGCGGCTTGTTCAGAAGGTGACCGGTGCTCAGGTTGGTAAACGAGATGTAGAAGCTGTACCCGATCGGGTAGACAACCATAGAGAAGAGGAAGATGAGGCCAGGCAGCAGATAGCGCATCGGGTACGCCCTCTTCGAGAGGTACACGTAGTTGATTCCGGCTGCGCCGATCAGGAGTAGGACAGCCATCAAGTAGTGAGCCTGCACGACAAGCGACGTTCCTACCCAGATCGCAATCGCATCCAATGCGCCGAGGATGACGATTTGCAAGACATGCTTCATCAAGTATGTTCTTACCATAGTCAAAGAGGGGGCCGGCCACAGGCCAGCCCCATTCTTATCTACTACTCACACTTGAGCAAGGCCTTGATCTGGCCAACGGCATCTCCCATCACCGTTGCAGGTTCTGCCTGTTGCGAGACGATGAGCTGCAGAGCGTCGGACCAGGCCGACCACACCGATCCCATCTCGGGGATCTTCGGCATCGGATATCCGTTGGCCGCGCTTGCCGCGAAGCCCTGGATGTCCGCATTGCCGGAGACCTGTTGCAGGGTAGGCAAGTAGGCTGGCGGGCGGCCGCCAGCGGTGTACAGCTTCATCATGACGTCATTGTTCACCAGGAAGTCCTTGATGAACAAGTTGGCGAGCACCTTGTTCTCGGAGAAAGCGCTGACCATGAATCCCTGCACGCCGACGAACACCTTTGGCGCATTCCCGTTAATCGCGGGGATAGGCGCGACGCCGTAGTTTATCCCGCCCTTCTGGGCATCAGGAAGAGTCCACGGTCCGCCAATCATCATCGCCAGCTTCCCGGTGTTGAACAGACCGGTCACCATGCCGTAGTCGGCGCCGGCAACCTCGATTCCGTCTTTGACCATCTGGTCGAGGAGGGTTGCTCCGGCGATTGCTCCGGCGTTGTCCAGCCCGATATCGCAAGGGTTAAGGGTCCCGTCCGGGTTGTTGCCGAAGATGTACCCGCCACCGGCGGAGAACAGGGCAAACGTGTGGAAGGGATCCGGCTCCTGAATGAGGAACCCGTATTCTCCCGCTTCCTGATCCGTGAGGCCCTTAGCCGTAGTCAACAGGTCCTCAAACGTCGCTGGAACCTCAGGGACGAGGTCCTTGTTATAGATCAGGGCGACGCACTCCGTGGCATAAGGCAGACCGTACAGCTGGCCGCCCCAACTGAAGGCGTCGATAGCCACCGGATCGAACTCTTTCTTGACAGCTTCTGGCAGCACAATAGGCTCAATGAGCCCATTCTGGATTAGTTCGCCGAGCCAGTCGTGTGCGCCGATGATGATATCTGGACCCTCTCCGGCCGGGGCGGCCGTTGCGAGTTGTCCACGGATGTCACCGAATCCTATTTCCTGTACCTCTACGGGTACGCCGTATGTATCCTGGAACGCGGTTCCCACCTCTTGCAAGATGGGCGCACGTGTCTCATCTGCCCAAATGACCAGCTTTCCCGCCTCACTCGCGGAGACCGTGAGAAAGAGCGATGTTACCATCAGCAGTGCCACAATTAGCACAACAGTTCGTTTCATGATTCTACTACCTCCTCTTTAAGGTGTATTCGCTCGTACAACAGACGCCGTGTTCTCTTAACTTCGTCTGGCGGGTCACCTCCTATTGCTTAACTTGTACATGCACAGGAAGGAGTTTCGCAAACGTGTCTTGCTGTGCGTCGTAGCCACTCAATATCTCTCCCTGCGAGGCGTCCGTGGGCGCGAGATAATCATAGATCTGTGGAGCGTACATGGGGTCAGGGCAGCCACCGCCCGCCCACTCGCCGGCAACTTCTCCCATCGCCCGCAGATAGTCCTTCCCGTATCCATCCTGCGATCCGACCATCACGTAGTGCCACCCATCGACCTGTGGGAGGATCGACTTTGGGATAGTGACAATGATTCGCCCCTTTTTCGGGTCGGAAGCAACTACCACGAGCTCCGGTCCGGTCCCATCCGCCGTCCACAGGTGACGACCGTACGCTGGCCAGCCGGCGATCCTCACAAACACGTCCCAGGGATGATTTGGATCAAACCTCACCTGTGCCGCGGCAGCTTCATCGGAGGATATGGTGCCCCCTCCATCCTTCACATCCAGGTAAAGGAAGATGATGGGGTGGCTGAACCCCTGCGGCCCGTTCCAGGGGTTAGGTAGGGTTGCAATGTCGAAAGCAAACTGCCAGGTTTCTCCCGAGTCATATATCGTGTAACAAGTGAGGTCGAACAACCCTTGCTCGGCGAAGACATTATTCGTGGGATACGTGTACGTGCCGGGCCCGTTGTCGTCGCCTTTAGGATCTGTTACGGAAAAGACCGCGCTTCCCTGGACGAGTGTCGGTATCTGCGCCAATACCGGAGATGCCGGTGCACGTCCGCTTGTCGTCCCATCTTCCTCCAAGGCGACTACGAGCGTCACTGCCTTCCCCGGCTCGATTCCTAGCTCCTTAAACGGGATCTCGAACTCGATCACATCGGCGACCTCAGCTTTGCGCGACAAGAGCGTGGCGATAGACGAGGCGTAGTGCCAGTTTCCATCTCCATCGGGCGCGTAGCGGGAGACGACTCCGCTTCCATCGGCCTTGATCTTGGCGAAGTTGATCTCCGCTGCCGATCCGAGGCTGAACCCGAGCTGCGCGCCAGAATAGTGGGTGGCGACGTTTTGTGGGTTCCCCGGCTGACCGGAGGTGTACATTGCTAAGTGGATGTTCTTGCCGATTAAATCGCTCGCCGGCTCACTCGTCTTGACCATCACGTACAGTGTTTCCTCTCTGTAGCCAACGGAGAAACAATCGATCGCGCCACTTCCCGTAAACGAGGTTGCTTCTGTCCACTCGTCGGGCGATGTCACTACGCCGTCGAGTGTCGGTTTCACCTCTCCCAGGCTTGCCGTGATCGGCGAGCCCAACCGCAGGCTGAGAACTTGCGGGATCTTATTTTCTGGCGTGCCGGCCGCGCAGTATGCTGTGATGAGGTTCTTCTTGAACAGCCAGTCGAACAGGTCATCGGTCCCGGAATTCTGATCCGATCCGTACCACCAGAACCAGTCCGATCCCTCCGCAGCGTAGATTGCCGATACCGCGTCTTCCGGGTCTCCCGCATCGCTTACCGCAGCACGTGCCGCTTCGAGTCGCGTCCAACCTTCGTTCTCCTCCGGTTCCCCAATCCACGTGGACAGATCCCCGCCCCACGAGCCGGTGGCGATGTTGGGAAGCGTTCGCCTTACGCCATCGTGTGCTATAAGGAACTCCTTGGGCGTTACAGTGAGGATATCCTTGTCATCCGTGATCGCTTCGTATAGGGCGCGCAGGAAGCTGCGTCCGTTGTTTGGATACCCGGCCATGAACATCCAGTTCTCCCCGTCGAGAGCGATAGTCAACAGGTGATCCTCAGGGCTTTGCATCTGGTCCCATATCTCATGGAGCTTGTTCATAAAGTCGCTTACTGCCAGCCCAGTTACCTTATTCCCGTAGGAGAAGGCGAGACGGTTTGAAAGGTCTGAGTTGCGGAATAGAACGTGGATGTCACCGTAGCGCCACGCGCTCGTGAGCTCGCTGATGTTTGGCGTGTGCCCCAGGCTCTGCGCTAGGATTCCGTTGTCGGTGACCGTCCACGAGAATCCGGCTTGGGCGAGGAGCTGCACCGCCTTATCGGAGACAGCCTCCTCCGGTGGCCACACCCCCACGGCGGGAGCGCCGAATAGTGCGGTATGCTGTGCTTGTCCAGCTTCGATTTGCCCGAGTGCGTCAGATTCCCATCCGCGATCGCACAACAGCGGGAGGATCGGGTGATAGAACGGGCTGGTGATGAGCTCGCTTCCCATCCCCTGCGCCTGCTTATAGGCGTCCACCACTTTCGCGAGTACCGTGTGCTGCGCCACAATCAGAGCCATGATGTCATCCACGGTAAACCCGATCTTCCCGCGCAACTCGGAGATTCTTAGATCCTCATGCAGTTCCGGCGATATCTCCCACAGAAGCGACAGTCCCGCGGCATCCATCAGCTCCTGATCGGTGAATGCTAGCTCGCCCTTCAGGGTGTTCAGCTCGGCATAGCGAGGATCGAAATAGGGATCATCGCCATCGTTATCGAACATATACCCGTTGATCCAGAAGAACTGCGTCTGCATCTTCGATCTCTCATCTGCGCTCAATAACGAAGGATCTGTGATCAGCTTCCATATCCACTGCAGGTGATCGTCTACTGCCCCGATGTACTGATAGAGTCCGCCCTTCGTCTCTTCTTGCAGCGTGATCTGCACGTAATCCATGATCTGCCACAGAAGGCTCGGCTGCAGGTTGTAGGTGACGTGGATGCCAGGAAACTCCGCTAGAATACGTGGGGAATCGACGTATTCCTGCACGCCGTGCACCCGCACCCAGGGAAGCTCATACTCCCCGGTAATCGTGTTCAAGTACAACGGTTGATGTTGATGCCAGATGATCGCCACATTGAGCGGCGCCTTCTCCGCCAGTGCAAACCCGGAGACAACGACGAGAAGAACAAGAAACGTCAATACCTTGCGCATGCTTCTCACTCCTGATAGATATGAACTTCGTTTATTGTATTTCTTGTATCGATGATCCATAGATCGCCTTGTCGCGTGACGTCTAGTTGCTCGTCGCCCGCAGCCTGCGCGCGAACAGAGCTCCTCGACAAGACTGCCAGTGA
>CAZQUT010000022.1:10443-11945 GCA_964596555.1 uncultured Thermotogae bacterium | reverse complement strand
AGTGTTCCCACTCGCTCGCCTCGGCATATCCGGGCAAGGGCATCAGAGTCTGAGAGGTCGAACACAACTATCGGGAGCTCGTTCTCGCGACAGATCTCCACCGCTACCTGGTCCATCACGCCGTAGCGCGCCGCCAGGAATTCATCGTAGGATAGTTCTTCGATGAGGTGGGAGTTCTTGTCTTTTGCTGGGTCGGCGCTGAATACGCCTTTGACGTTTGACCCCTTGGCCACGAGATCGGCCCCGATTGCCGCTCCACGGACGGCAGCAGCAGTATCTGTGGTGACGAGAGGATTCCCTGTCCCACCCGTGAAGATCACGATCTTCCCCTCGGAGAGCGCCTTGCGCGCCTTGCGGGGCGAGATCGGATCGGTCAGTTCGGTCATTACCGCCGACTGCACGATCGTCTCCTTGCCAGCACCTTCGAGGTAAGTGGAGAGGGCGAATCCATTCAACACAGTTGCGAGCATCCCTAAGGAGTCTGCGTCAACGCGGTCTAGCCAGGGGCTGCGCGCTCCGCGGATGATGTTTCCCCCACCGACAACGATTCCAATCTGGACACTGGAAAGTGATGCGATCTGTTGCGCAATGCGGCGAAGGGCCTTAGGAGAGAACGCACCTTCTTCTCCAGCGAACGCTTCACCGCTCAGCTTGAGAAGAAGGCGCGCGGGGGAGGTCACTATCCCTCTTCCCCGATTTCGTAACGGGCAAAGCGCTTGACGAAGATGTTCTCTCCGGTCTTTGTCCGTAGGTCAGCGAGGAGATCCTCGATGGTGTGTGATGCGTCCTTTACGAATGGCTGCTTCAGGAGGCACGCCTCGGTGTAGAATTTCTTGATCCGCCCTTCGACGATCTTCTCAATCATCTGCTCGGGCTTTCCCTCTTTCTTCATCTGAACGCGGTAGACCTCTTTCTCGTTCTCGATGTCCTCCGCAGGGACGTCTTCGGGGGAGACGTAGCGCGGCTTTGCGGCCGCAATCTGCATTGCTACGTCGCGCGTGAATGTGCGGAAGTCATCGCTGTTGGCGGCGAAATCTGTGTTGCACGCCACTTCTAGCAGGACGCCTACCTTCCCGCTGTGATGCACGTACGCCTCGATCCGCCCCTCGGTCGCCTCACGCCCCTTGTGCGCCATGAGCTCGCGACCATCTTCACGCAGGATCTTCTTCGCGAGCTCGAGGTCGCCGTCGGCTTTCGCCAGAGCGTTCTTGCAGTCCATGATTCCTACGCCGGTCACTGCGCGCAGGGCTTTAACGTCTTCACTTCTTATCGTCATTTTCCTCTGTCCCTTCATCTCCTGAGGAGACTGTCTCTTCCGCTGCCACGGCTGCGGGAACTTCTACTGATTGCTCTTCCGCCGTAGGGGTTTCCTCAGGCTGCTCTTCCTCTGCTACCGCAGTCTCCACAATCTGTTCTTCGGATGTCTCTTCAACCGTTGCCTCTTCCGTGCTCACTTCCTCTGCCACGGGTTCGCTTTCAACAGCGGCCGATGGAGCTTCTTC
>CAZQUT010000022.1:4904-10343 GCA_964596555.1 uncultured Thermotogae bacterium | reverse complement strand
CTTCTGCAGCAGATGTAGGAGCCTCTTCGACCTCTTCCTGCCGTCCTTCGCGTCCTTCGAGGATAGCATCGGCTATGCGCGATGTGATCAGCTTTGTCGCCTTGATCGCATCGTCATTTCCGGGAATCGGAAAGTCAATCGGGTCAGGATCGCAGTTGGTGTCGACGATTGATACGATCGGGATACCGAGTATGTTTGCCTCGTGCACGGCGTTGGCCTCGATGTCCGGATCGATCACGTACAGGATGTCGGGAACGCGCTCCATGTGTCGCAGTCCGTCCAGGTTGCGCTGCAACTTGGCGAGATCGCGTCGCATGCGTGCCGCTTCTTTGTTAGGCACGTAGTCGATGGATCCGTCCTCCATCATCGTTTCAAGATCCTTCATCCGCTTGATGCTCTGCTTGATCGTGACGAAATTGGTAAGCGTTCCCCCAAGCCAACGGCGGTTCACATAATGCGCGCCACACCGCTTGGCCTCGTCTGCGATTGTTGACTGCACTTGCTTCTTCGTGCCGACAAACAGCATTTCCTTTCCTTCTCCGGCGCGATCGCGGACAAAGAAGTATGCCTTCTTAAACATGTCCACAGTCTGCTCAAGGTCTATAATGTGAATCCCTTTGCGTTCGGTAAAGATGTAGCGACCCATCTTTGGGTTCCATTTTCGCGTTCGGTGGCCGAAGTGAACTCCGGTCTCCAACAGCTCTTTCATTGTCAATACTTCCACATCACCCTCCCAATAATGAAACGTTGCATCAGAGTATAGCAAACAGTGATGATCTCTTCAATCTGGGAGTGTGAGCGTGTGAGAAGCAAGTTCAGATAGTGAAGTCTCCCTGCTGGTCTGCACCCGATTGCTTGACTATAATGGTGACGGAGGTCGAGACCATGAGGGAGCAGGAGATGGCAACAGCGCACAGTAGTCCTCTGCGCAGCCTTCCCAAGAATACGGAAGCGGAGCAGGTGGTGCTTGGCTCGGCCATCCTGGAACCGGAAGAAACGCTCCCTATCTTGATCGATAAACTGCGCCCGGAGGACTTTTACCGTCGTGCGCACCGGGTTATATACCGCACTATCCGTGACCTATTCGATCGGGGAGAGCCGTCCGATATCGTCTCGTTGTCCAACCGCCTCGAAGAGCAGGGAGATATGGAGAAGGCTGGTGGGCGGGTCTACCTTAATGAACTTCTTGACCGAGTGACGACCACGGCGAGCCTGGCTTACTACACGGAGATTATCCACAAGAAGGCGACTCTGCGCGCGCTTATCGAAGCTGGAGGGAGAATTTCCGAGTTTGGCTACGACGAGGCGAGTGAGACCGACGAGATTCTGGACAAGGCGGAGACGATCATCTTCGAGATCTCCCGTAACGAGGCGTCTGGAAATTACTACCTGATAAACGAATTCCTCTATGACCATATCGACACGTTGGAGGAACTGCATCGCGATCCAAATCGTCATACAATCACCGGCTTCTCTACAGGCTTCCCACAATTTGATGAGATGACATCAGGTTTGCAACGCTCGGACCTTATAGTCATAGCCGGCCGTCCAGGAACGGGAAAGACAAGCCTGGCACTGGCAATGGCGCGACACATTGCGATCCGCGAGAACGCAGCAGTGGGGATCTTCTCGTTGGAGATGACGAAGGAGCAGTTGTTGGAGAGGCTGTTGTGTGGTGAGGCAAAGGTCAGCCTGCACCGCCTGCGTGGGGGATACGTTCCGGCGGCGAAGTGGCGCGACATCGCTAACGCAGCGAGCAAGTTTCAGAAGGCGCGGATCATGGTCGATGACTCTCCTGGAACGTCCGTATTGGAGATTCGCGCCAAGGCACGACGGATGATGGCTCAACACGGACTGGATATGCTTATAGTTGACTATCTGCAGTTGCTTGAAGGATCGATCCGCACCGACGTGCGCGAACAAGAGATTGCTCATATCACACGATCTCTCAAGAAACTGGCGCGCGAGCTTAACGTGCCCGTTATCGCCATTTCACAGCTAAATCGTGCGGTGGAGCAGCGAGAGAAGGGGAAGAAATACCCCCGCCTGTCCGACCTGCGTGAGAGCGGAGCGATCGAGCAGGATGCGGACCTTGTTGCTTTCATTTACCGCGCCGACTACTACAATCAGCCAGCCGACGCGACAAAGGACGGCCAGAGCTCGGGAAGCGAAGCGGAGATCATTATCGCCAAACAGAGGAACGGTCCCTTGGGCAAGGTGCCGGTCATCTTTCACAAGGCCTACGCCAGCTTCTACCCGACCACGCGTGATGATTCGACGCCGTTCTAGGGTGTGGCCGATGGGACGACGCCTACGTATAATCGCGATCACAAACTGATGAGTTAGGGAGGAATGATGGGTTACCCAACGCAGTACCGTTACACTAAAGATCATGAGTGGGTCGAGCTAGATGGTAAACGCGCTAAGGTGGGAGTCACCGATCACGCACAGAGCGAGCTTGGGGACGTCGTATTTGTTGAGCTTCCTACCGTGGGAACCGCGATCAACCGAGGGGATACCTTGGGAACAGTGGAGTCGGTCAAGGCAGTGAGCGACGTGTACGCACCGCTCGGCGGCGTGATCGTGGAAGTGAACTCCGAGTTGGAAGCGTCTCCCGAGACGGTCAATGCAGATCCGCATGGCACGGGTTGGCTAGTTGTGCTAGAGGTAAGCGATCTCAGTGAGGTCGATGCCCTTCTCGACGTTGCTGCCTACGAGAAACTCATCGCGGAAGAGTAGACGCCATGCGCTACATTCCTAACACAGATGCCGATCGCAAAGCGATGCTTGCTGCGATCGAACGCTCCTCGGTAGAGGAGCTCTTTGCTGATATCCCACAGGTTGTCAAGGATCGTTTCCAGCCGCTTGGCCTCTCCCCGAAGAGCGAGATGGAGGTACGAACAGAGTTTGATTCCTTGGCGCAAGAAAACGAAGCAGCCAATGCGATCTCCTTCCTCGGTGGTGGAATCTACGATCATTACATACCAAGTGTCGTGCAGCACATTACATCACGTTCCGAATTCTACACGGCATACACTCCGTACCAGCCTGAGATAGCCCAGGGAACACTAACAGCAATGTTTGAGTTCCAGACACTTCTCTGTGAACTGACGGAGATGGAGGTCGCCAACTCGTCGATGTACGATGGGGGAACCGCGCTCGCCGAGGCGGCGATGATGGCAGCGCGCGTCAGTGGGATAAGAAAGATTGCCGTCTCCCGCGCCCTCTTCACGCACTATCGGCGTGTCCTCGATACGTACTGCTGGGCCTCCGGGATCGAGATCACAGAGATCCCAACGATCGATGGGCACTGCGATTTTTCCCGCGTTCCCTCTGGTGTTAGTAGCGTGATCGTGCAATCACCAAACGCGTTCGGTGTTATCGAGGATCTGGCCGGAGTCAAGGAAGCGATCGGGGATGCCCTGTTGATCGTTGCTGTGAATCCTGTTTCTCTGGGGATTGTCGCTCCTCCGGGGCAATCTGGAGCTGACATTGTGACCGGCGAAGGACAGCCGTTCGGGCTACCCGCCTCGTTTGGCGGGCCTCTCCTCGGCCTGTTTGCCACGAGGAAGGCCTACCTGCGGCATATGCCGGGGCGCCTTGTCGGACAGACGATCGATGCTGACGGCAATATCGGATACACCATGGCCGCGCAGACGCGAGAGCAGCACATTCGTCGTGGAAAGGCGACGTCGAACATCTGCACGAACGTGCAACTTTGTGCCCTTGCCGCGACTGTTTATCTGGCCAGCCTCGGCGGGGATGGCCTTCGCGACCTCGCCGTCCTGAACCTGGAGAAGGCGCATTACCTGGCCGATCAACTGAGCGCGTTACCTGGCTGCTCGCTCAAGTACATGGCACCGTTCTTCAACGAGTTCGTGCTGCGCGTTCCGGGTGATCCCCAGAAGATCCGTGCCGGATTGCGCGAGGAAGGGATCCTCGTCGATGATCCGGCGCACATGGAAACGCTTGGAATCACCGGAGCGTTGAGCTTTGCTGTTACGGAGAGACGATCAAGAGATGATCTTGACCTGGTGGTCGACCTTGTAGGGAGGATGTTGTGAGAACGATATTCGACTATGAAAAACGGAGTGGCACAGGGGGAATTCTCCCGAAGTTGGATGTTCCGGAGTGTGGAGTGGGAAAGCTCTTGCCGAAGGGGCTTATCCGCCGTGCTGAGCCGAGAATTCCCAACTTAAGCGAGCCGGAGGTCGTGCGTCATTACACCGCCCTCTCGAAATTGAACTACGGGATCGACGATGGCCTCTATCCGCTGGGAAGTTGCACCATGAAGTACAACCCCAAGGTGAATGAGGACGTGGCGCGCCTACCTGGGTTCGCTTCCGTCCACCCTACGGCCGACCCGGAGCTTGCGCAGGGATCGCTCGCCGTCATGTATAGGATGTCAAGGCTCTTGTGTGGGATCACGGGAATGGCCGATGTGACGCTACAACCGGCGGCGGGCGCCCATGGAGAGATCACTGGAATGTTCCTGTTGAAGCGCTACTTTGAGACGCGCGGTGAGACGCAGAGAACACGCATCCTCCTGCCTGATTCTGCGCATGGGACGAACCCGGCTTCGGCCGCAACGGCCGGCTTCTCCGTTACCGAGATTGCCTCCGGCCCGGATGGACTTGTCGATCTCAATGTCCTCAGCGGTGAGCTTGATGATACTGTTGCGGGAGTGATGCTCACCGTGCCCAACACACTGGGGATCTTCGAGGAGAATATAGTAAAGATCACGGCGATGGTCCATGCTGCTGGAGGGCTCTGCTATTTCGATGGAGCGAACCTGAACGCCTTCCTCGGACACGCTCGCCCGGGAGACATGGGAGCTGACGTCTTCCACTTCAACCTGCACAAGACGATGTCCTCCCCGCACGGTGGTGGCGGTCCTGGGTCCGGGCCGGTCGCTGTGAGTGAATCCCTCGTCCCGTTCCTTCCCGTGCCACGTGTACGCGAAGATGGAGAGCATTACTCCCTCGATTGGGAACAGCCACAGTCGATCGGGAGCATGCACTCCTTCTACGGAAACTTTGGTGTCTTCCTCAAGGCGTATGCCTACATCCTCACATTGGGGGACGAGGGCTTGCACGAGGCTGGCGAAAACGCCGTGTTGAACGCGAACTACCTACAAGAGAGGCTGAAGAAGACCTACAGACTGCCATACGACCGGCTGTGCAAGCATGAGTTTGTCCTCTCAGGAAAGGGAGTTGGCGAGGGTATATCAACCCTTGACATCGCCAAAAGGCTAATCGACTACGGTTTCCATCCGCCCACGATCTACTTCCCGCTCATCGTGCACGAGGCGCTGATGATCGAGCCAACGGAAACGGAGAGCAAACAGACGCTTGATCGATTCGCCGAGGCGCTGGAGAGGATCGCTACGGAAGCGAGAGAGAATCCGCAGCTTCTGCACGATGCGCCTCACACAGCGCC
>CAZQUT010000022.1:0-4804 GCA_964596555.1 uncultured Thermotogae bacterium | reverse complement strand
AGTCTCCCTTCTGTGCCAAGGCGTCCTTCCGCTTCGCTAATCGCCGATACAACACGCGGATCAGTGACAAGCGCGGCTGGTTCTGCAACGGCAACGTCCGCGCGCGCCTGTGGGTAGAGGGGAATTGCTTTTGCCAGGTTATGCAGCGGGGCTCCGCACTCGTGCGACATCTCGAGCAGCTTGATCGCTGTGAGAATTCCATCTCCGGTGGGGCTGTGATCGGAGAAGATGATGTGCCCCGATTGCTCGCCACCCAGTTGGGCTTTCTGGATGAGCATTGCCTGTGCCACGTGACGATCGCCTACCGGCGTGCGCACCATGTTGATCCCATATTTGGCCAATGCGTGTTCCAGACCCATGTTGCTCATCACAGTGGCTACTACAATTGCCGGGTTGAGCGTTCCTTTCTCCTTCATGTGCAGCGCGGCGATTCCCATCATGCGGTCACCGTCGATCGTCTCTCCACTGGGGGAAATGAGGAGAACGCGATCGCCGTCACCGTCGAACGCGATACCGAGATCGGCGTGTTGAGTGAGGACCGCTTCGCGCAATGCTTGAAGGTGTGTCGATCCGCATTTGCGGTTGATGCGCCTGCCATCTGGAGCGCTATGCATCTCGATGACGTGCGCGTTGAAGTGACGCAGGACATGCGGTGCGATTGCCCCCGTAGCGCCGTATGCGCAATCGACGATGATCGTCAAGCCGGAGAGATCGATATCTTCTGTCTCGATCGTCCCCGTGAGAAAAGCGGCGTAGCGGGTGCCTGCCGCCTGCAGCGGAGAGATCGATCCGACATGCAGAGCTCTGGTAGGGAGGTCTTCGAGGGTGCCTTCTATTGCATCTTCCTCTTCAATGGTGAGCTTCATTCCTTTGTGGTCGAAGAACTTGATCCCGTTATCCTCCGGTTCGTTGTGTGAGGCAGAGATCACCGCTCCCAGATCGGCACGTTCATCCTTGATAAGAAACGAGATTGCCGGAGTGGGAATGATTCCCGCGAGGAGGACATCGATGCCAGCGGAGGCAAAACCCGCAGCCATGGCCCCTTCGAGCATCGGTCCGCTTAGGCGTGTGTCCCGCCCGATGATCACCCGTCCTCCCGAGGGGACGAGCCGGGCTGCAGTGGCGCGGGCAAGGGAAAGCGCGAGTTCTGCGGTCACATGTTCATTTGCCCGCCCGCGCACACCATCCGTTCCAAATAGGATTGTCATTGAGGTACCTCCATCTGCGGGGACCACCCTCCGCCAATACTGAACATGGGAGGCCCGAGTGCTAGTGGGTAGATGATTTCACCGCTAGCAGCAAGCTGGAAGTGGTTGGCAAAGGAGAAGCGATATGAGATTCCACCGCCGAAGACAAGCGACGGAAACATTGCTGACAGGTCGAAGTAGGAAATCCCTACCGTCCCTCGCAGCAGGCTCACGCCTGCGTTTTCCTGGCCGCCAATGGCGACCTCGGCGCTTCCCAAGATGAGTGTCTTCCCGTCCGGGGCAAGGAAGAGAGATGCCATCGCCCAGCCGAAGGGAAGGTGGCTTCCAATATCGACTCCGACCATAAACGGAGCTTGTCCTAGAGGGATGATGATACGTACACCGATGTAGTCAAGCCCTGCCCCAAAGGTAAGGTGGACAACAAAGACCGCGATAAGGAGTGCCGTGATGGTCAAGATACTTCTTGTGTGTCGTAGCATCACTGTGAGTATATCCGCTTGTATACCTCACAGGCAAATACTACTCGTTGCGCCCTACGGAGACTCTGGCCGCACGATGTCTCCAATCAGCGGCACGAAGACAGACGTTGGTACGGCATAGGAGACACGATCGCGCACGTCGGTTACCACGATTTCTCCCTTCACTCCGACCACGTCATAAGAAAGGATCTCTCCGGTCACGGGATCGACAATGAGATTGATGGTCTCCAGAACCTGGAAGAAATCGCCTTTGTGCACACCGGCGTCAGCGCCGATGTTTATTGCGATGCGGCCGTCGGAGAGGATCGCAGCCACCTGTCCCTCGTGCGAGACTACTGTCGCTGGCGCTCTTGCTGCGGACGATTCCCGCGCAGCAAGCACAGCCGGCACTGCGTTCTCCATCCCTGTAATGAGCCGGGATACAAGCTGGTTGAGCGCACTGTTTGTTGCTTTGCCTACGATTGTTTCGTCGAATTGACCGCTTCCCACGGTGATCTCACTCAACGGAGTCACTGGCCCCGTTCCCGGCTTGATCTGGAAGTTCACGGTAGCGATAGATGACATTCCCTTCCACAGTTTTGCGACGTACAGCCCAGGACTGAGTTGTACTCCGCCAGGGCCGCGTTGATCCCAGAACCACTCCCCGCAAGCACCGCTCCCAACGAATTGACCGCTGTCCAGCATCTTTATGAACGCTCCACCGATTGTGTCGATCTCTACGCCAAACAAATCCGCCAGGCCGCTGTTCTTGTACCCAAAGTGAGCTGTCTCCCCGATGTAGTAGTAGGGCTTATCGCTTCGCAAGCCACCACTGCAGACGTTGGCAGCTGCAAGCTGAGAGGTAGAGAGGAGCTTCCCGATGTCGACTGAGAATCCGGTGGATCCGCTGGCGCTTCCCTCTGCTGAAACGGCGTCAACGATCTCCGATGTGTATACGCTTACTAGCCTTGCGGACATCGCTATGTCCACCGACGCGCTGCTGGCGCTGAAGAATCCAAGGCTTATCGCTTGTTGCTGTACGTTGGCCTTGGTGACGGATCCCACGATGAGTAGGTCGGCTCCGAGGAGCTGGCCGGCAGTTACGAGGTCTGATGTGATAGCCGGGTTCAGCCCGCGTTCCTGCATTACAGCTTCAAGATCGCTTCGCTCGAGCACGTGCACTCCGCTACGCACAAGTCGTCCAACTAGCTCGTCGGCGATTCCCTGTCCAACGTTGATAAACCCAGAGCTGCTACGATCCTCAAACCGTGCCACTGCGACCTTGATATTAGAGAGAGCGGACGTTGCCGGATCGATTGAAACGGCACAGGTTATCGTCTTCGAGTTGTTTTCTTCATTGGATTCGGAGATTCTATTGAATGGCTGGTCGGCCTCGACGATGATCGTGTGCATTCCCGGGTTGGCCTGCCAGTTGATGGAGACATCCTTGCTGCGACCGGCATCGATGCCAAAGGGAATGGATGGCGCATCGATCTGCATTCCGTCTACAAGGAATCTCACATTGAATCGACCCTGTGCGTCACTGGTCCCGATGTTCTCTACCGTTGCAGTAATGGCAATCGTCTGCCCGACAACCGGGTTATCGGGAGAAAGGTTGATGCTGGCGATGATGAGATCGGGACTGGCTATACCCAACACGGACACAAATAAGGCAACCGATAAACCGGCAAGCAATATGAAACGCTTCACTCTTTCCTCCCTATGCGGAGATCGTTCGTCACTACATACACTGACATCGTCAACTTGTTTCATCGATCATACTGGATGTCGGACGCATGTTCGCGAATGGTGGTTAAGGGTAGCAGTAACGCTGCCAAGAGGGCGATGACGGTAATGGACACTCCGATGCCGAGCCGATCGGCCATCAGGCCGATGAGCGGTGCTAGTGCTGCGGTAATAAGGGTGCGCAGTTGTGATTCGACCGACAGGCCGGTAGCCATGGTTTGACGAGGAATCAGATCAGAGAGATACCCGACAAGGAGCGGCCTCCTGGCATTCTGCAGCAGATACAGGCCAAGAAAACCGATGATCGAGATGACGTAGACGCGCGTCAGCATGCCGATCCCTACCGCGATTAGCAGAAGTATCCCGCAGATGTAGATCATGTTGGCTGCTCTTGGAAGCGAGTGGATGCGTTGCTGGATCATTCCCGCATGTGATGCTGCGTAGCTTGTTCCCAGGTAGATGAAGAAGTAGAGAACGCCGACCACAATTGCCACTCGCTTGTCTCCAGCCAATGATAGCAGGATCGGCAGCGCAAGTGCCTGTGCCTGCAGTACTGGCTGGAGGTAGTCCTTCGTAGATCTAAATATGCCATCGAATGAGGCGCTGCTGAGAAGCCCTCGCAGTAGAGGCCCCTTGCGAAGCATACGAAGTGACTCAATCGTTGTCGAGCGAAGCTGCTCGATGGTTCGGCTCACGCCTCTTTCCTCCAGTCTTGCCCGCACTCCATCAAGTTCCTTTGGGTAGGAGAGCATGAGGAGTAGCTCCAGGAGGCAAGGCACAATTGAGGCGAGGAAGATGATGCGGTAGCTCCCTGTGTGGAAAACAAGTCCGGCGGCAATCAGAGCCGCGATCGCTGATCCAAATTGCGAGGCAGCACGGGTGTGCCCGTAGTATTCCACCTTTAGGTTCTCGATCCGCTTTATGTGCAGATATTCGAGGATCAGCGCCTTGTGCGTGCCAGAGCGGAACGCTTCTCCGAAGGCGAACAGGAGCATAGCCAGTGCGAAGATGCCAAAGTGCGGGAATAGATAGAACAAGGCGAATGAGAGAAGATAGAATGAGAATGAAGCGAGCATCGATCTGCGGCGTCCGTAGGCATCAGCGATAATCCCTGTTGGTATTTCTAGAACGTTCGTTGCGATCTCGCGGATGGAGAATAAGGCTCCTATTTCGAGGAACGACAGACCCATCTCACGAAAGAAGAGAATGAGAAACGGGTCGAAGAATCGCAGATTCTTGAGGAACCCGTAGGCACGGAACTTGTGGTACATCAAATCCCTGGGGATGGCCACGTCTTATCCCGCTTCAGAGGCTAGGACACGCTCCAATGCGTCAGCGACATTGGGGTCGAGTTCCTTGCCGCGCATGCCCTTTATCATCTCGATGGATTTC
>CAZQUT010000021.1:0-12117 GCA_964596555.1 uncultured Thermotogae bacterium | reverse complement strand
TTAAAAATAGGTGAACTGGAGGCAAGGATACCAATTGTTCAAGGAGGAATGAGCGTTGGGATCTCTTTATCCGGCTTGGCAGCAGCGGTGGCCAATGAGGGAGGCATCGGAGTCATTGGTGCTGCCGGTATTGGAATGCTTGAGCCTGATTTCAAGACGGACTATAGAGAGGCGAACAAGAGGGCTCTGAGAAAGGAGTTACGAAAAGCAAGAGAAACGTCTGGCGGGGTTATTGGGGTAAACATAATGGTAGCTCTCTCCGACTACGATGATCTCGTGTTGACTGCTGTGGATGAAGGGGTGGACCTGCTTTTCCTTGGAGCGGGGCTGCCGCTCAAAATTCCCAAGACGTTGTCGCTGGAGAGGCTGCAACAGGTTCATACCAAGGTTGTTCCGATAGTCTCTTCTGGACGAGCGGCAAAGATTATATTCCAGCACTGGGCGAAACGATACCAGCATGTTCCCGATGCTGTGGTTGTAGAGGGTCCGCTGGCTGGTGGTCATCTCGGATTCAAGAAGGAAGAGATCGATAATCCTGACTATGCACTGGATAAGCTAGTGCCAGCGGTCATCGAAGCAATAGAGCCGTTTGAGCAGCAGTTCAACAAGAGCATCCCCGTTATTGCTGCAGGAGGCATCTTCTCCGGAGCGGATATCGCCAAGTTCATGCGTTTAGGAGCCCAGGGGGTGCAGATGGCGACTAGGTTTGTTGCTACTCATGAGTGTGATGCCTCTCCTAAGTTCAAAGAGATATATCTTAGATGTAGAAAGGATGACTTAGTGGTAATTGATAGCCCAGTCGGACTCCCGGGAAGGGCGATAAGGAATGAATTCCTTGACGATGTATCAGCGGGGATCAAGAAGCCGTTTGAGTGTCCGTGGAAGTGCCTCAAGACCTGCGATTATAGGACCTCGCCCTATTGCATTGCGCGTGCGCTGACCAGCGCGAAGAAAGGCGAGCTAAACGATGGATTTGCCTTTGCCGGCGCCAACGCCTATCGAGTGGATAAGATTACCTCTGTTCACGAACTTGTCGAATCTTTGTTGGAGGAATACGAAAGAGCGATGGTAGCGTAATCGAGTTGCTTGTTACTGCACGCTGCTAACAGGAGTATCATCGATGGGAGAGAAGAGGCAACAACAGCCGGAGCCATGGACTCACTACACCTTGAGTGAAGAGGTAGCCAACAGTGTCACTCACGGCATTGGTGCTGTGCTCAGCATCGCCGGACTTACCCTGCTTGTCACCCTGGCCGTTCAACAACACAATCCGTTGAAAATTGCCAGTTTCTCCATCTATGGGATGAGCCTTGTCATTTTGCATCTTGCCTCCACTCTTTATCATGCCCTGCGTACGCCATGGGTGAAGCGGCTGTTTCGCATATTTGACCACTGCTCGATATATCTACTGATTGCTGGTACATACACACCGTTTATGCTTATCGGGTTGCATGATTCACAGGGATACTTCTTGCTTGCAGTAGTGTGGGGCTTGGCCGCTTCGGGAATCATCCTTCAGATCGCGTTCAAGGGCTGGTTTGGGAAGCTTTCGCTCCTTCCCTACCTTGGGATGGGGTGGTTGATGGTCATCATCTTCCGTAAACTCATTGTGAATATCCCGTTCAATGGGTTCATCCTCCTCATCGCAGGAGGAATGGCATACATGGTGGGGATTATCTTCTATGGCTGGAAGAAACTCACCTATCACCATGCCATCTGGCATCTGTTCGTCCTTGCTGGGAGCGCATGCCATTTCTTTGCCATCTTATTCTACCTTCTCCCTGAGGGATGAAGTGGATTCAACACCCAAGCGATTCCTACACGCTGGATACGCTGAGCAGCGACATCGACAGTATGTAGAGATTTAGTCTGCACACGCCTCTTCCAGCTCTTTCCGTACCGCCTTGGTTAATCCCTTGACGATAAGGTCGTAGGACTCATCGATCATCTCCTCGATCTCATCGTCGGGGATGCGCGCATCCGAGATGCTCGCATCTGAGATGCTCTCATCGAGGATGATCGTGTTCCAGTGGCGCTTGTTCATGTAATAGCCGGGAATGACTGCCGGATAGGTGTCGCGGAGCATGAGGGCATGATCAGGGTCGCACTTGAGCGTGATGCGTGGCGGGTCATGCTCTGGGGCAAGGAGGGCGAACATCTTTCCCATCACCTTGTACACCGGCGTCTCTAGGTCAAACGGCCTTTCCTCTGTGGCTCCCTTCTTGGCCATGAGGTAGGCATGCACAGCATCGAGGTTCATCCTTATCGCTAGACCTCCTCCAGCAAGAGCTCCATATGAGCCAGATTGATCCATCAATCTGGCGGATGCTTGAACTGCTTGGAGATATCCGGGAGATGACGAGGATCTTACCGGTGGCGGACACTAGTGGCAAGCCAGCAGTCAGGATCTCGCTTGGTGCGATGTCACTTGAATAGTGAGAACTGTACGCGGTGTTTGACCTAGATCGATACGCCTCCCGTTAGGGCATGCAGGGTCCGTTGCCCTTTCCACGTAAGCATGCTGCGTTGCCAAAGATGCATGGTAAAGTGGGGCTAGTTGTCTATCTTCTGTAAATGATGGTATGATTGACGCGCAATGAAGCGGATTCTTGCTGCGATCAACTGGCAACTTGACCACCCGGAGATCAGAAATGCTGATTTCTTCGAGGGGTCCTCTTTCTCCGCGGTCGACGTTCTGTTCATCGATCCCAGATCGATCAGTGATCGTTGGACGTACGACCTTCCTGTGGAGAAGGATGGTACGCGCCGTACATACATGGATTCGGATCGCGGATTTGGTCGCGTGCTAACAAAGAGCTTTCACAAGCGCCGGGCCGAAGCGGCCGATCTCTTACACAAGGCTGGTGGGTTGGTAGTCTGTCGCCTCCACCCGCGCGGTGAAGCGTTGGAAGCGATCTCCAAGGAAGGCGTGGCGGAACGGATAGACCGCTATAGCTGGCTTCCCAGTGTGTCGCTTGTTGACAAGCAACACCAGTTGAACTTCCCTTCCAACGGCAGATTCGTTCCTCGGCGTGGTGACGATATCGTTTTCGAGGACACCGGCACCCCATTCGAGGAATATCTGCGTCAGTTTACCGGAAGGATCTCATACAGTGCGGTCTACCAGGACATCCTCTCCACTCCCATCGATCGCTTTGCAACTGTCCTTGCTCGCAACCGTGTGGGGGACATCGTCGCTGTGCAGATTCCATATGACGAAGGCCTCCTCGTCCTTCTCCCGTCTGTTGAGGGTGCGTCTCCGGCAGCGGAGGCGTTGGCTCTTACGCGTGCTGCTGCGCGCGCTACGGCGCGACCAGGGTTCTTTTCCCGACCTGATTGGCTCCCCTCCTATCCCCTTCCCGGTGAGGATTCTCTGCGTGATGAACTCGCCAGCCTCACCGACAGACGAGACAAGCTCTCGGAGAAGATTACGGAGATCGATGAGAAGCTTACCGAGACGACCCGCTACAAGCGCATGCTGTACACGCACGGAAGATCAAGCGTCGTCCCCGCGGTGGTTGACTCCCTGCGCACGCTTGGGTTCGAAGTTGAAGAAGCGGGGCGCGATCTAATTGTACGCTGCAATGAAGGCGACGCCATCGTTGCGGTTGCTGCAACGGACAGCGCTGCTGTAGCTCTCCCTTACTACCGGCACCTGCTCGATCAGGTCGATCGGGCACGCACAAACGGTGAAGGTCCGGGCAAAGGAATCCTCATCGTGAATGCTTCGTGCACGATTGATCCCAAGCGCCGGCCGACAGAATTCAGTCCGCAAGTTCTGCGTGGCTGCAAATCGCAGGGATTCTGCCTTCTTACCACCTATGCCCTGTATAAGCTCGTGCAACGCGTGCTTGCCGATAAGCCGCCGAAAAAGGAACTGGCCCACATACGCAAGGTTCTCATTGAGTGTGACGGGGAGTTTCGCGGGGTATCTTAGGCGTGCCACGAATCATTGCTATCTCCCTGTTCTTCGCGATTGTAACTGCTATTTGTGCGAGCTTGTTTGCTTCTGTAATGCGCAAGAGCGAGCACGGTCAGCGTATCCGCGACTACGGCCCGCGGTTACACGAGAAGAAGAGCGGCACCCCAACGATGGGGGGAGTAGTGATAGTCCTTCTGTGGGGGATCGCTCTTGCCATCTTCCACAACGACATGTCTCTTCAAGCGCTGTTCATCTTTTTAAGTGCATTGCTGTTTGGCGGGATCGGCTTGCTCGACGATTCGCTCTCACAGATCCACGCACGATCGCTTGGGCTGTTGCCGCGTCAGAAGATTGTGCTATCCCTGTTCGTTACGCTGATCCTGTTTTTTGCTTTCCCCGCGCTGTATCGGATTCCGATCATGATCCCCTTCTCACCAGTAACATTCATCTTGCCCCGAGCGGTCTTCTTCTTCCTTCTATGCGGGGTCTTTCTTTCGACGACGAACAGCATGAATCTGACAGATGGGCTAGACGGATTGGCTACTGGAACTTCTCTCATCATCCTTGCTGGATACACGATCCTCTTTCACGATCAGGCGACACTGGCAACGATCCTCCCCTTGATCGGCATTCTGGTGGGATTCTTATGGGTGAATAGCTATCCTGCTCGTCTCTTCCTTGGGGATGTCGGTTCGTTTGCCCTTGGCGGAGCGATAGGAGCAATTGCACTTGCAACGGGGACATCGCTCTGTCTCGTGTTCCTTGCGGCGTTGCTCGTCGCGGAATCGGCTTCCGTAATCCTCCAAGTGACGTACTTCAGGCTTACGGGAAGAAGAATCTTCAAGATCAGCCCGTTCCATCATCACTTTGAGGTCGCGGAGGGAATCGATTACGATTATCTCCTTCCCAATGTAGAGTGGCCGGAGCCGAAGATCGTGACGCGCTTATGGATAGTGCAAGCGATACTTGTCGGAGTTGGCATTCTCTCTGTCTATCGTTGAAAGGAAACTTCCCGCAAGAAAAAGACGAAGAAGAGGCCGGGAAACTCAACGAGCAAGCTGATCAACCGGCTGATGGTTCGATCTGCCTTAAGCGGCGCAACACACTCTGCCGGAGGTGGGACTTGAACCCACACGAGGTGTGATCCTCACAGGATCCTGAATCCTGCGCGTCTGCCAATTCCGCCACTCCGGCGTGTCTGTTGCTGACAAGTAAGTCTAAGGGGAGCATTTCACCCTGTCAAGGAAAGCCACTTCCTGGCGAAAGGCACTCCGGGTACCTTCTCTACCGTTCATGCCACGCGGTGAACTCCTCTCGGTACTTATGCAGTCGGTCCAGGTCTAGCGTCGCGTTCAGCACGCCTTCCTCTCCGCCGAGAGAAGCAACTGTTACTCCCCATGGATCCACGACCATGCTGCGCCCAAGCAGTCTGCCACCCGTGGCGCCGCAGGCGATGACATAGGCCTGGTTCTCCACTGCTCGCGCGTGACAGAGGGCTGTCCATGCTTCCATGCGTGTGATTGGCCATGCAGCCGGGACAATGAACACCTCTGCCCCCGCGAAAGCCATCTCCCGGAACAGCTCGGGAAAGCGCAGATCGTAACAGATTGCTACTCCGAGTTGCGCGAGTGGTGTGGCGAAGGTTGGAGCCTCGTCTCCACAAGACAGCAGATTGCTTTCCTGCGAGTGGTACGCGAGTAGATGCGACTTGCGGTATCTGCCAATCAGCTTGCCATGGCGGTCGAAGAGCAGGGATGTGTTGAAGTAGCGATCGCCCTCTCTTTCGACGATGCTCCCTCCGACCACGTAGGCTGATAGCTCTCGCGCTTGCCTACCAAGGAAGACAGCTGACTCACCAGCCAGTGTCTCCGCCCTCTCCTTATGATGAGAGAAATCTAGGTGACCCCAACGCCACAGCTCAGGGAGGACCACCAAATCCGCCTTGGATGCGTACCCAGCCAGAAGTTCCTCCACTCGCTGCAGGACCGTAGCCTCCGTCTCTTCACTGATCCCAAGCTGGAGCAAAGCCACTTCTATTCGCTGTTTCTGTTTGGTTTCGGCCATGACTCGACTCAGTTTATCGATTCTGAGAATCTCATGCAAACAAACTACGAGAGTGGATTTGGTTTTTGGTGTGATATCTGTTACAATAGCGGACGCTTGACCGTGTTATTGGGGTGATGGAAGGATCGAAGATAGGAGACAAACGGGACAGTGAACCATGGTGAACGGGGGTGACCATGATCGATCTCAAGGAGTTTCGCATTTTCTCCGACTTGAAGGAGAAAGAGGTTCAGAAGCTGCGGGAGAGTGCTCGCAAGATCAAGTACGGTCGTGGCGAGATCATTTTTCAAGAGGGTGCACCGGCTTTCGGTTTTTATCTCGTCTTTGAAGGAATGGTCAAGCTTGTTAAGCGCAGCATGCGTGCCAAGAGCCAGATTCTAAAGATCGTTGGCCCAGGAGAGATCCTTGGCGAGACGACTCTGTTTGATAAGGGGAGCCACAATGCGTACGCAAAGACGCTTGAGCCAGTTATAGTTGGCTTCATCGAGCGGGGTGATTTTTTCTACTTCCTTGAACGTCACCCTAAGACAATCTTCCGCCTGTTCGAAAAGCTATCAGAGGAGTTGAAAGCCTTTCAGAATAAGCTTGCGGAGAGATCGTATTCCTCAAGCAAGGAACGTTTGGCTCGTTTGATCCTTCACTTAGGAACGAGTGGCGTGGAGCTCTCGCGTGCTGAGCTTGCTGAAATGGCCGGGGTCTCTTCAAAGACGGCGATACGGACGTTAAGTGAGCTCGAAAGCCGCGGGATCATCGCGATTGAAAGTCGCAAGATCAGGATCTTGCGTGAGGAATACTTGCAGAAGATAATGGAACCGTTCTCCAACGAACTCAATCCCAACCTCATTATCTAAGAAGTTACACGCACGTGTTTGGGGCGCGAGAAGAAGGTCTCCTGCGGCGGTGATCGCTGTCCTTCCAAGTTGTCCGCAACGTATCTACAGTTATTCCAGACATTTGTCTTTGCCAGCGGAGGGCTTGTACGCCCTGTTGACGAGGGTAGGCGACCAGTGACGAGCAGACTGAATCAAACAGAGAAGATAGTTATCAGCATCGTTACGTACGGCATGGCCATCCTGGCGGTAACTCTCCTGTTCGTTTCGGGGTTTCGCCCTGCAGGCCTTGTCTTTGCTGCTTTTGCAGTTCCCCTTACGCTCGTTACTACGGGCTTGAAGCTCAGAGGGGGGATTATCCTCGCGCTGGCGACAGGCGCAATAGCCGTGCCATTCCTCATTCTCGAACTGCATGAAACGGGTTTGTTCTTAGCGTTTGTGGCGATGTCTCTTGTCATCGGTGGAGGGATTGGGTTTGCCAATCAGCAGCGTGAGGCAAGGAAGGAGCGATGGCGTCGCGCCAAGACGCTCGATGACCGGTTTGACGACCAGATCTTCGAGGGAGCGCTGAATATCATCCACTTCATCGACAAAGACGGGACAATCCTCAAGAGAAACGAGGCATCGCGCTCGGTGATCGCCTATCCGACAAAACGCACCCTGCAGTTGTCCGAATACGTGCATCCTGATGACATCGACCAGATGAAGGCGGAGCTCTTGCGCCTGTTCGAGCGGGGAGAGATTCGCGATGTCAAGCTTCGCTTCATTTCCCAGGATCGAAGCATAATCCCGGTTGAGCTACGCGCAACACGGGTGAACGAGCGCGTAGGCGTGATGGACGCGAGCGATCTACGACGGCAAGTGGAGCTAGAACGGCGCCTCATGGAGACCGAGGCGCGTTACCGCTACTTGATCGAAGAGGCGGTCGATACCCTTGACTCGGGGATCATCATTTCGGACAAGAAACAGCAGGTGGTGTGGGCCAACGAAACGATCGGCCAGTTCTTCGGGATAGAGCGTGAACGGCTGATTGGGATAGATACTCGCCGTGCATTCGATCGCTACGTCAACGTGTTCGATGATTCACAGGAACTGCGCACACGTGTCGAGCAGGCAATCAAGACACATGAACGGATCGATCCGTACACGTGCCACGTTCGTCCAAGCATGGGACGCGAGGAGCGCATCTTGGAATACCGCTCCATTCCCATTGAGACGGAGCGCTACAAGGGCGGACGGATCGATCACTACATAGACATCACCAAAATAAAGCAGTTGGAAGAGGGCCTCCTGGAGAAGACCAGAAAACTTGAGAAGAGCAACGAAAAGCTCGAACAGTTTTCACACGTCGTCTCTCACGACCTCAAGGAGCCGGCACGTACAGTGGAGGCGTTCAGTGGCTTCCTCATTGAAGACTATCACGACAAGCTAGACGAGGAAGGGCTCGACTATCTCCAGCGGATGAAGAAGGCAGCGGGTCGTATGCGCGAGCTGATTAACGACCTGCTAAACCTTTCCAGCATTCACATGGACCGTGCGTCGTTTGAGCGAGTGAATGTGCAGAAGGTGCTCGGAGAAGTCAAGGATGACCTGGAGATGCGCCTGCGCGGAGTCAACCTGCAGATCGATGATGACATGCCCGCCATCCGTGGGAGCCGGATCCGCATCGCTGAGCTATTCAGTAACCTGATCACGAATGCGATCAAGTACAACGATAAAGCTCTTCCTACCCTGCATGTCGGTTGGCTAAGGGAATCGAAGAAGGCCGGTATGTGCACGTTCTTTGTGCAGGATAATGGAATAGGAATCGAAGAGCGCTATCAAGAGCGCATCTTTGCCATATTTCAAAAACTGAACCCAAGAGAGGATTATGAGGGTACTGGTGCCGGGCTCGCGATCTGCAAACGGATCGTCGAGGAACACAAGGGAGAGATCTGGGTGGAATCGGAGGTTGGAAAAGGGAGTACGTTCTACTTTATAATACCCAAGGCGAATGCCAAGAGAGAGGTGGAGAGCAATGCTTAGCCAAGAAAAAATGAAAGTTCTTGTCGTTGAAGATAGAGAAGACGATATCATTATCATCAAGCGTGCCATGCGTAAGAGCGAGATGAAGTGTGATCTCTCTTTTGCTCGTGATGGGGAGGAAGCAATTGACTTCCTGTGGCGCCGCAAGAGTGAGTATGAAGATGCTCCTCGGCCAGACCTGATCCTTCTCGACCTCAATCTACCAAAGATTAATGGCCTTGAGGTGCTAGAGAAAATCAAAGAGGACGATAAGCTGAAACGGATCCCGGTAATTGTCCTCACAGTCTCCGTGGCGGAACAGGACATGATCAGGGCTTACGACAGCGGAGCTGCAAGCTACATGAATAAACCTGTTGACTCCAAGGACTTTGAGCGCCTCATCCAGACCGTTCAAGACTACTGGCGAATCGCACGCATTCCTACAGAGTGATAGCGCTCTGCCAAGCAGTACAACGGACATCTGACCCAAAGGCGCCTTACCAGCGGTACGTTCCTGCGTATTGAAGGCGCGATGTGCACAAGACCTCTGCCCTCGCCTGATTATCTGCGTGGAGATACCCTCTTTCTAAGCTAAAGACAAGGAGCAAGAGATGGGCAGAGCGGGCCTAGAGTCGGGTGTTGAATCCAAAGCTAGAAGCCTGCTACCTCCTTACCAGTATCGCTGTCGTCGAGAGCGCGGCGAGAATCAATACCATCCCTTTCTTCTAAAGTACTACAGCCGCACACTGTTCTTCGAGCTCCGATGAAAAAGATGCCGTAGAACAGCCAACGGTTCTTACCCCGGGAAGGTGGGTGCTTGGCAGCATGCCCACCTTCCCCAGCCCCTTTTAGGATCAGTGTATCCTCATCAAGTAGCCATATACCTCGTGCGCCAGAGAAAGGGCCCGCTGCTGCCGCGCATCGTCAAGATTAGTCCCCGCAAGTGCAGCAAGTTCCTTCACCTGTGGGAGAACGGTCGCTGGAACGATACCTGCGGCGTAAGGATCATCCTCTGGTCCGAGAAGGATTTCCCTCAGGCTTGAATCCAGCCTGACGAGGCTGTCTTGTCCAAGTATTGTCCGTATGGAGAACGTAGCGGCGAACTTCCACTGTTCACGTCCGCTGTAGGTATCCACTATCGATGAGAAGAGCCCCTCGAGTTCCTTGTTCTCATCAGATATCGCGACGAACAGGCCGTCGTCCGCTGCCTGTTTGAATGTGTCAAGATCAGCTGTGGGGATAGAGGCTATCATAGAGATCGTCTCTTGATATGTTTGAGCGAAGGTGTCGGTCGTCTGGCGGAGGTGGGCAAGCCTTGTTACCTGCTCAATCCGCTGGGAATCTGTCTGCGTGATGATCTCAATTTGCAGTGTTTTCAGCCTGTCCTGCAAGTGTGTGCATGCCTGTTCAAGGTCGGGCGGGATGATGATCTCTGTCCCAGAAAAGAGGAAGTTGGCATAGGACTTATACAATGTGTAGAGGGGGGCAAAGGCGGAATAGGTATCGGCGAAGGTCGATCCGACTGACGCAGGGGAAGAAAGCACAGTTACGGCGGACAATAAGCAAAGGCCAACTACTAGAAGCAAGATACGTCTTGTCATGACACCCATTGTAGTCCACGAATCATCACGGGCAAGGTGCACCTGCGATGACTTTCGACACGTACCTGGCTGTATTCCAGTTCTCCTATTCGACACCTTTGGCGTCTCCAAATGCAGTCCCCGCTAGTGATCGGTGTCCGGCATCGATGTCGGAGCTTTCATCAATTTCTTGTTTGCAAGCGCATACGCTTAGTGTCATGAATAAGATCGAAATCATTGCGCGGGCATCACAACTGCATGGGAAGCAGGAGATGGCTCGCTTAGAACAGAGGATCATCGCCGATATTGCGGCAGCAGGAGACCTAACACTGGAAGAGGTTTCGTTCCCCTCCGGCGATGGAATCGCCGCTATTCTGGTGCTTACCGGGGGAGTGGAACGTGAAGTACTGAAGGTCGTCTCGCAGATGCCTTCTCCTGTTATGCTCATCGCCCATCCTGGCCAGAATTCCCTCCCAGCAGCGCTCGAAATCCTTGCCCGTATTCGCCAGGATGGAGGGAGCGGAGAGATCCTCTTTGGAACTCCAGCGGAGATCGCGGCCGGTCTCAAGCGGGAGGTGTGCATCAACTCTGCGTGGGAGACGCTACGCTTCAGTCGCGTCGGAATTATCGGAGATCCCTCTGAATGGTTGGTGGCAAGTGATGTCGATCGTGCATTCTTGAAGGGCCAAATGGGCGTCGATCTCGTCAATGTGTCGATCGATGAATTAGTCGAGCAATCGACCGCGCACAAGCCGAGTCGCAGCGCTGTCGGGAAGTTCACCAAGAGTGCAACGAGTGTGAAAGAGCCCGGCAAGGCTGATCTAAGTGGGAGCGTCGCCATCTACGAAGGCTTGCGCTCGATTGTTGATAAGTATCGCCTCTCGGCATGCACGGTCCGCTGCTTCGATCTGGTGGAGCGGCTGAACAACACGGGTTGCTATGCCCTCTCCCGTCTGAACGACGAGCAGATCATTGCCGGATGCGAGGGGGATATGCAGGCCATGTTCTCGATGTACCTAGGGTCACTCCTTTCCGGTGGGGCCACGTTTATGGCCAACATCTCCTCTATCGACACCGCCGAGCGAAAGCTCATCATCGCTCACTGTACCTGTCCGCTGTCTCTCTCAACGGGATTTATCATTCGCAGTCACTTCGAATCGAGTATCGGGGTGGGTATTGCTGCGCAGATCCCGCCCGGTCCGTGTACCCTTTTTCGCCTCGGTGGAGACAGGTTGAACCGCCTCTTCGTGCGTGAGGGCACAATCACGGGATCGCTTGCACGCGAGGATCTTTGCCGTACCCAGGTGACTCTGTCCATCGATGGATCACTCGATCCCCTCTTCTTGTCTCCGTTGGGAAATCACCACGTTCTTGTGCCCGGTTATCACCGGGACACGATCGAGCGTTTCTTCAACCGCTTCCTCAACCAATAAGAGCGTACGAAAGGCGGATTGTGTAGCGTTGGGCCCTGCGCCCAACGTTGCGCTTCTGATCTTGTGCGTTACTCCACAACGTGGCAGACTGCCTGTTCTGAAAAGCGAACAGGGCTGCACACGCTACAGAGGTACAGGCTTCTGTGGCGTTCGAGCTTGCCTGCCCCGTGGAATTCTATTCAACTGGGGTCTCCGACGCTATTTCTGCATGTGGAAGAGCTATCAGCCCACAGCATCGAACTCGCTCGGCTGCTCTCATTACTCGTTACACATTACACATTACC
>CAZQUT010000020.1:0-12117 GCA_964596555.1 uncultured Thermotogae bacterium | reverse complement strand
ACTGCATGCGTGTCCGTCGCCTGACCGATGCCAGCGACGCGCACAACCTGCCGACCGAGCTTCTCGGCGATTTCCTGTGTGGCGAGGACCACGGCAGCGGCCCCGTCGCTCACCGGGCAGCAGTCAAACATGTGTAGCGGCTCGGCGATCGGAGGATTGTTCACCACCGCCTCCGGAGCAGTGAGGATCCCTTCCATCGTCACCGTCTGGTGAATGTGCGCGTAGGGATTCTTCATCGCGTTGGCATGGTTCTTGATCGCTACCATAGCCAGGTGCTCGCGCGTGACGCCGTAGCGTTCCATGTACAGCCGCGCGAACATCCCCGCCAACGCCGGAAGGGTGATGCCGTAGATGTACTCCGCTTCCGGGTGAGAGAGGCTGGCGATGAAATCTGTCGCTTCGAGGTTGTTCACTGCGCGCATCATCTCCACGCCGGTGACGAGAACCACATCCGCCATTCCTGAGGCAATCGCTTGATAACCGACCTTAAACGCGGAGGCGCCCGATGCCGGCCCGTTCTCCACAGACTCAGCCATCGCCGGGTAGAGATTCAGTCGATCGACGAGAGCACTAGCAATCGCCGTTTGCTTGTTCAACCGTGCCGCACCCATGTTGGCAACGACGACTTCGTCCACCTTTACGTCGCCAAGCTTTGCATCATGCAGGGCGGCGAGCGATGCTACATTCATCAGCTTCAGGAGGGGCCACTCGGAGCGACCGAATTGCGTCATTCCCGCACCGATCACAGCTACAGGCCTCATTTGTTGCCTCCTTTTCCGCCGAGCACCTGCGCCACGACCGTCTCTTCCTCGGGAAGGACGATCGTTTGAGCGCCAGCAAGGAGTTCCGGCGGGACTGGACGACTGCCGGAGACGAGGCGCGGCTTGGCCGCGAGGTACGTATCCTTAGTGAGAACCCACGACGGTCCCCCGCCAAGCTCGTGTGGAACCTCAGACTTCTTTTGCAATGGATACTCGATCATCCATCGGCGGAACCCAATCGGGCTCTCGGCGACGATGAGCACCTCTTCCTGATTGAGGTACTCCATGTGATACTCCATCTTGGCAGCAAACAGGTGCGAGCCCACGCGTAGACCGCGCCGAATCGTCATCGTGTGGTAGCTCATGCCAACCTTCTCGTCAACCATGTGCCCGTTGACCATTCCAGCGAGTACGCTGTTGATAAGCCCGACAAGAACGTACTCGTTCTTTACGCGATAACGCTTGTACGCGAGGAGTTCCCCGAACAGACGCGCCGATACGATGTCATAGTAGTCGCGCTCGACCCACAGCAGTGGGTAGATCGCCTCAAGGAGTATTGGAACCTCTTCCCGATCTATCTGTCGGACCACCATCTTCTCCCCACTAGCAAGGGTGATCGCCTTTGGTGGATAGGGTGGCATCTCCAGTTCCGGCGGCCGCAGTAGGGCCTCAAGCTGATCTACATTTGCCATGCGCAGTCTCCTTTCTTTCGTGTGATACGCCCCCGCGCAATGACTTAGAGTGAGGGGCGATGAAGCTTATACGTAGGCTGCATTATTGTACATACAACGAGGGCGTACAACCATCCTATTTCTAGGCGACGGCTTATTACGTGGAAAGCGGCAAAGAAAACGGGCCTTCATTGCTGAAGGCCCGCAGTTAGAATCGTGTTGTTGCTCGTACGTCTACTACACCCAACCGCGCAGACGCATCGCTGTTGCGACACGCTGCACAGCAATCATATAGGCTGCTATACGATTGTCGACACCGGCTGACTGGGCCATGTTGTGGACGCCGTAGAAGGCCTCTTTCATCTTATTGTCCAGCTTTTCATTCACTTCTTCTTCTGTCCAATAGAAGTTCATGTCATTCTGCACGCCTTCAAAGTAGGAACAGGTTACTCCACCAGCGTTACACAGGAAATCGGGAATTACGTAGATTTCCTTCTGGGCGAGAATCGGCTCAGATTCAGGGACAGTTGGCCCGTTTGCCGCCTCGGCAAGGATCTTGACGCTTGGCTTGATCGCTTCAGCAACCTCAGGAGAAATGGCGTTCTCTAGCGCCGCTGGAATCAGGACTGTGACGTCCTTGCTGTACCAGGCGTTGCCATCTTCAATTACATACCCGCTTGCTTTGGCTTGTTCCTTATCGATCGTGCCGTACTGATCGGTGATCGACTGCAGGTATTTTGCATCGATACCATTCTCATTGCTGAAGGTGTATGCCTTGCGATCTTCCCGGTCCCAACAGGAGACACACACAACTTTGCCCCCGAGCATGTTGGTGAAGTTGAGTGCCGCATATTGGGCGACGTTTCCGAATCCCTGAATTGCCGCGGTTGCCCCATGCGAATCGATTCCCAATACCTTCAGCGCTTCACGCACGGTGACGATTACCCCAAAGCCTGTAGCTGCCGTCCGCCCGAGTGAGCCGCCACCGCCAACGGGTTTTCCGGTGATTACACCAGGGGTGTATTCTCCGACTCGCTTGCTATACTCGTCCATCATCCATCCCATCATCTGGGGGGTTGTCCCAACATCGGGAGCGGGAATATCGATGCGGTTTCCCACGTTTTTCCACATCTGTCCCATCCATGCCCGACAGAGGCGCTCCTTCTCCCCGTTAGACAGGGTAGAAGGGTCGACAATGACTCCTCCCTTCGCCCCACCAAGAGGGATGTCGACAACGGCGCACTTCCATGTCATCCAGGTAGCGAGCGCTTTCACTGTGTCGATCGTCTCATTGGGATGGAAGCGAATCCCTCCCTTTGTTGGTCCACGGGCATCGTTGTGCTGAACGCGAAAACCATGAAACACCTTGATCGAGCCATCATCCATACGCACGGGGAGACGCATCTCGAAGGTGCGCAGAGGTTCCCTGAGGATAGCGGTAATCTGCGGATCCAGGTCAAGCGCCTTTGCAGACTTATCAAGTTGCTTCTGCGCGATTTCAAACGGGTTTCGAGTTGGGGTATCCACCATAAGTTACAACCTCCTAAGAGCTTAGAAGCTATTCGTGCGAAGAAGAGGCAAGCCTTAACTTGCCCCTCAACGTGGCGAGATTATACAAGTGTCAGTTGACGATGCAAGGCTCATAAAGCCGCCGTTTTTTGCGCGTCTTTTGGCAATCGATATGTGCCAAAGCTTGAATGTCTCGGGGCATTACGCTTCTGCTGCAAACACGATCTGCTCTTCGGCTTCTAGATATGCTCAATCACTGCAACGAGAAGCTTTCGCATCGTGTCACCGACGCGTTTCGTCGTCTCGATAACTTCCTCGTGCGACAGGGTTGCCGCCGGATCCACTCCCGCAGCGAGATTAGTGGCACAGGAAATACCTAGCACCTCGATCCCCGCGTGGCGAGCAGCTATCACCTCCGGAACGGTGGACATCCCGACGAGGTCAGCTCCCAGCGCGCGAAATGCCCGGATTTCCGCTGGCGACTCGTAGGACGGACCTAGCGCCACCAGATACACGCCTTCCTTGAGAGCGATCCCTGCGGATGCCGCCTCTTCCTTGGCCAACGCGCGCAGTCGCGGAGAATAGGCGGCGGACATGTCCGGGAAACGCAGCCCGAGATCGTCGAGGTTCGCCCCACGCAGCGGGTTTGTACCGAGCATGTTGATGTGATCTGTGATGAGGACGAGGTCACCTGCAGAGAAGTCCCTGTTTATCGCCCCGGAGGCATTAGTGACGATGAGGGTCTTGATCCCGAGTAGCGCGAACAGACGCGTGGCGAAGACGACATCGTCGACCGAGTAGCCCTCGTAGTAATGAGTACGACCACGCTGCAACAGCAACTGCTTGCCACCCACATCACCTGCCCAGAATTCACCGGCATGCCCGGCGACCGTCGGCAGGGGAAATCCAGGAATCTCGCTCCAGGGAACCGTCACCCCCTCACCGGGGATCCCAAACGCCTGCGACAAGCCGGATCCCAACACGAGTGCGATTTCCGGCACCTTCGGCAGCTTCCCTCTGAGGGTCACCGCCGCTTTGTTCAGCTTCTCCATGCGTGTATCAGTCATCGTTCCTCCCCAAAGTATATTGAATCATTGAGGGATCGGATCATCGGGAGATTGTGGTATTGAAATCGTTCAATCGTTCAGTCACTCAATCGTTCAGTCACTCAATCTCTAGATGATTCCAAGCTCGTTCATCGCTTCTTCGATCGTCTCCACTGGTGTGACTTCGATCTTCGTCCGCGTCTTGGGACTCCCCTTGCTGGGGACTATTATTCGTTCATACCCAAGCTTTCCGGCTTCGTTTATCCGCTCGCGCAGTTTCTTCACGCCACGGATCTCACCGGTTAGGCCCACTTCGCCTACGATCACCGTGCGCTTGGGAAGTGCCTTGTTGCGCAGGCTGGAGACGACCGCTGCTGTCACGCCGAGGTCGGTCCCGCGCTCGCGGGTCTCCAAGCCTCCGGCAACGCTCAAATAGACGTCCGCCCCGGATGTGTTTACCCCCAGCCGGCGTTCGATCACCGCCAAGAGAAGGAGGATGCGGTTGTAATCGAGACCACTACAGCGACGCTGCGGCACACCGTACCCGCCGGTAGGTGAGACAAGCGCCTGCAGTTCAACAAGTATCGGCCGTGTCCCTTCGAGGATGGGGACGATCACCGTTCCCGGGCGCGGCTCATCCTGGTGATCGGCGAGGAAGAAGCGGGACGGATCGGTGATCGCTTTCAGCCCACCAGCCTGCATCTGGAATACGGCTACCTCGTCCGTGCCACCGAAGCGGTTCTTCACCGACCTTAAGATTCTCACGTCCTCTCCGCGGTTTCCTTCAAGGTAGATGGCCACGTCGACGAGGTGTTCCACCGTCTTTGGGCCAGCGAACGCTCCCCCTTTGGTGATGTGTCCAACGAGGAAGGTCGCCATCTTGCGCCCCTTGGTGAGCCGCGTAAGTTCGGCGCTCGACTCGCGCATCTGGCGCACGCTCCCCGTCTCACCGGGGACGTCCTCGGACAGAGTGGTCTGGATGGAATCGATGATCAGCAGAGTTGGATTGATCTTCTCCACTGTGGCGATGATGCGGTGCATGCTCTGCTCAGAGAGGACGTACAGATGGTCGCTCGAAACATCGAGCCTGCTTGCGCGTAGCTTGATCTGCGCGGCTGACTCTTCCCCGGAGACGTAGAGGACATTCCCATACCGTT
Organism: uncultured Thermotogae bacterium; assembly: GCA_964596555.1. Lineage (GTDB taxonomy): Bacteria > Bipolaricaulota > Bipolaricaulia > UBA7950 > UBA9294 > M55B144. Next base: position 6,973 of record CAZQUT010000020.1, on the reverse strand, counting down.
CAGCGAACCCCTCTGCAATCTGCAGTAGCAGCGTCGACTTACCGATCCCAGGCTCACCACCGAACAGGATCACTCCTCCGGGAACGAGGCCTCCGCCAAGGAGGCGATCGACCTCACCGATTCCACACTGCAGGCGCTTAACATCACCGAGGTCGATGCGGCTGATCGGGAGAACCTCTTCACCGATCCAGGAGCGATCCTCCGTTCGTTCATCCGCATCTGCGACGAATGTATCCCACTCGCTGCATTTTGGGCAACGCCCGAACCACTTTACCGACTGATAGCCACATTGACTACAGCGGTAGGCCATTCTATTTGCTCCGGGTGAAGCGCATCTCCTCGCCATTCGCCGAGGCGACAATCGTCGATCCGTGCTCAAAGGAATGGTTGAGGATCATCTCGGAGATTGGGTTCTCCATCAGTCGTTCGATCGCCCGCCGCATCGGCCGCGCGCCGTACTTCGAGTCGTACCCCTGCTCGATCAGTAGCTCACTTGCCGAGTCATCAAGCGTGAGCGTCATTCCGTGCTCTTCCTGCAGGCGTTCCTTCAGCTCGTTGATCATCAGGTTGGCGATCTCCAGCACCTGCTCACGCGTCAGCTGGTGGAAGACAATGACGTCGTCGAGGCGGTTCAGAAACTCCGGACGGAAAACCTTGCGCACTTCGCCGATTACGCGATCCTTCATATTCTTGTATGATTCCTCGGAGTCGACGGCATCGTCGCTGAAGCCGAGCGTGCCACGATCCGTAATCATCTCGCTTCCCACATTTGATGTCATGATGAGGACCGCGTTGCGGAAGTCAACGCGCCGACCTTGCGAGTCGGTCAAGATCCCATCCTCCATCACCTGCAGCAGGATGTTGAACACGTCGCGATGTGCCTTCTCGATCTCGTCGAACAGGATCACGGAGTACGGTCGGTGCCTTACCTTTTCGGTCAATTCGCCGGCTTCTTCATACCCAACGTAGCCCGGAGGTGCACCCGTCAGACGGGAAACGGAGAAGCGCTCCATGTACTCGGACATGTCAACGCGGATCAGCGCGTCCTCATCGCCGAACAAAAACTCAGCCAGGGTCTTTGAGAGCTCCGTCTTCCCCACTCCTGTTGGCCCAAGGAACATGAACACTCCGACGGGGCGACGGGGATTCTTCACCCCGGCGTAGGCTCGCCTGATTGAACGGGAGATTGCCTGCACCGCGTCGTCCTGGCCGATGAGGCGATCGTGAATATTGCCCTCCATGTGCACCAGGCGCGTTGTTTCCTCCTCCTGGACGTGTCCGATGGGAATCCCCGTCCACATGGAGACTACCTGTGCCACGTCCTTTCCGGTTGCTTGTAGCTCACTCGCGACATGCTGCCCATCGTTCAAACGCTCGATCTCCTGTTCCAGCTCTGTCCTGCGGTCGCGCAATTGCGCTGCCGTCTCGTAATCCTGCGCTCCAACAGCTTCGTGCTCTTGCTCATCGAGGTTCTCCATATCGATCATCAGCTCGCGCACGTCGTCAGGCAGGAGTGAGCTTTGGAGCTTGATCCTTGCCGCTGTTTCATCAATCAGATCGATCGCTTTGTCGGGAAGGAACTGATCGGTGACGTAGCGATCCGATAGGCGAGCCGCCTGATGCAGTGCTTCATCGGTGATCTTTACCCCGTGGTGGCGCTCGTAATGCGGGCGAAGGCCCTTCATGATCTTCACAGTCTCTTCCACGGACGGTTCCTCAACGAGGATCGTCTTGAAACGGCGCTTTAGTGCGGGATCCTTCTCCACGGACTTACGATACTCGTCAAGTGTGGCTGTTCCGATACACTGGATTGCTCCAGAGGCGAGCGGTGGCTTGAGGATCGACGAAGCGTCGATCGCCCCCTCGGCACCACCGGCACCGACGACTGTCTGCAATTCATCGATGAACAGTATGATGTTGTCTGATTCCATAACCTGGTTAATCAGCGTCTTCAGGCGCTGTTCGAACTCGCCTCGGTACTTTGTTCCAGCAACAATCGACGCCATGTCAAGCTCGACGATCTCCTTTGAGCGGAGGATACTTGGGACGTCCCCAGTTACGATCTTCTGCGCCAGGCCCTCGACTATCGCTGTCTTCCCTACTCCCGATTCTCCGATCAAGGCCGGGTTGTTCTTCTTGCGGCGGGTGAGTATCTGGATGATTCGCTCCATCTCCCCATCGCGCCCGATCACCGGGTCGAGGCGTCCAGCCTCGGCCTCCTCGATCAGGTTACGCCCAAAGTCGGAGAGATCGCTCTTACGTTGCTGTTGCGGACGTCGCGTTGACCTGAGGGCCATCCCCACGCCGGCGGAGGGAAGAAAATACGCGCGTGTCTTGCTGAGATCTATCCCCAAGTGAAGGAGAATTGCCGCACCAGTACCTTCGCCCTCGCGCAGCATTCCCATCAGCAGGTGCTCCGGGCGAATCGAGTTCAGTCCAGCTCTCCGAGCTTCCTCGAAGCTGATCTTCATCACACGCTTCAGACGTGGTGTGGGTTCAAGATCATCAGCAGATAGCCTTACCTTTCCTCGCCCCTTCTCCGATTCCAGCACCGTGGAGACCTTTTCGTAGGTCACGCCGTGCGTGGTCAGGAAGCGGAATACATTGCTCTCCTTAGTCTTCAGGAAGGCAAGCAGGAGATGCTCTGTTCCCACATAACTGTGGCGCCACTCCTCTGCCTCCGTTTGGGAGAAGGCTATAATTTCCATCGATTCACGCGAGAATCGGTCGTACATCGTCGGTTCCTCCTGGGATCAGACACACTGTCATCACACGCTACAGTATAGCCTTCTGATTGTTGTTCACAACTCGCCAACGCCTATTGAACCGGTTCATGACGGTGTTTATGTCTTGTGTACGAAATGTGTCAATGGCTTCTACGCAACGATCGAGTACGGAAGATATGGTTTTCCACTCGCTGTCGGTAAACATGCCAAGAACGTAGTCCACTTGATCCTGCGGTCGCCTCTCGCGCCCGATTCCAACGCGTAGTCGCGGGATATCTTCGCACCCGAGGGCCGAAATAACGGAGATCATCCCCTTGTGCGATCCTGGCCCTCCGGCAGCGAGAATCTTCATCTCACCCGTGGGAATGTCAAGATCATCGTAGACAAGAAGCACATCCTCACGCGGTATCCGGAAGCGATCGATGACCGCCTTGACCGCTTCACCGCTCGCGTTCATATACGTCATTGGCTTGACGAGAAAAAGATCGCGGCTCTTGTAAACAAGAGCCGAACCGATCAATCGTGCTTTCAGTTGAGGAAGATGCCGTTTGCGATAGAGATCAACAACATCGAATCCGACGTTATGTCTCGTCAGCGCGTATTCAAGCCCTGGGTTTCCCAGCCCGAAAACGGCCTTCAATTATCCCTCTTCGCTCTGGCCTTCTGTTTCCTCAGCGGGAGCACCCTCTTCCGCTTCCGCAGTCTCCAGCATCTCTTCTTCTTCCTCTATCTCCTCTACTTCTATGCCGCGCGGTGCTACGATTGTCACCAATGCACGTTCCGGTGAGAGAAGGGGAGCTACGCCGCCAAAGTCAACGTCGCGCACGCGGATACCATCCCCCATATCGAGCTCGCCTATATCGAGCGTAATAAGGTTAGGGATATCCTTGGAAAGACCGTGCACGAGCACTGTATCGAAGAGCACATTCACGACACCACCGGCTTGTGCCCCGGGTGCTTCGCCGACGACTTTGATCGGTACGTGTAGCTTAAACGGAGCCTTGGCATCCGGGTGGTAGAAATCGACATGGATCGGCTCATCAGTAATTGCATTGTATTGAACCGTCTTCACGAAAACGTCGATCGTTTCTGCCTGTTCGTGATCACTGATCGACAGCTCAATGCGAGAACTACGCGTAATTTGAGAAAAAAGTGCGCGCAGGTCGCGTCGCTCTATGACAAGAGAGATGTTCTCCATCGTCGGGCCATAAACTATCGCTGGTATCAGCCCCTCGCGGCGCAGGGCTCCCGCCTTCCCTGCTGGGCGCAACTTGGTGTTCAGTGTTGCAGACATTTCCACTCCTACAGTCCTATCTAGTAATGTGGGAAAAGGTGGCTTACCGACTTGTTCTCGAAGATCCGACGAATGGTCTTCGCCAAATGTTCTCCCACGGGGATATACTCGACAATATCACTCTTCTCCGCCTGTTCCTGGGAAATGGTATTGGTAACGACCACCTTTTTCAAGGGCGACTCCGCCAGTGCGTCCAAGGCATTCCCCGAGAAAACACCATGGGTGCAATAGGCGTGCACCTCCGTTGCGCCGTGTTCGAGGAGAGCGTTTGCCGCGACGATGAGAGTCGACCCCGAGGACACGATGTCATCGACGATGATGGCTCTCTTCTCGGACACATTACCGATGACATTTACCACTTGCACCTGAGATCCATCGGCGGAGCGGCGTTTCTCGAGCACAGCCATCGGCAGATCGAGACGCTCAGCGAGGAGGCGAGCGCGCACAGCTCCTCCCGCATCCGGGGAGACGATGATTGTCTCGTCTCCATCAGCGTCGTGTTTCTTGTAATAGTTGGCGAAGATCGGGTCGGCCTGCAGGTTATCCACCGGGATGTTAAAGAACCCCTGAATCTGACCGACGTGGAGATCCATAGTGAGGACACGATCCACACCAGCTGTCTCTAGGAGGTTCGCCACCAAGCGTGCAGTGATCGGAACGCGGCCTGTGTGTTTGCGATCCTGGCGTGCATAGCCGTAATAGGGGATCACCGCGATTACCTTGCGCACCGATGCGCGGCGGAGAGCGTCAATCATGATCAGAAGCTCCATCAGGTGATCGTTGACTGGCGGGCAAGTCGGTTGAATGACAAACACATCCGCTCCTCTCACCGTTTCCCTGATGCGCACACGCACCTCTCCATCGCTGAACCGAGCGACCGCAGCGTCACACAGATCGATTCCCAGAGCATAGGAGATCTCTTCCGCCAGTAGGTGGTTTGCGTTTCCGCACAGCAGTTTAAGCTCCCTTCCAATCATTGGGTTTCTTCCTCCCCTTGATCTACCCTTTGTTTATTCACCTGACGCGCGCGTCCAAGCGCCAGATCCCCATCCGGTACGTCCTCTGTTATTGTCGAGCCAGCACCAACGAGCGCGTCATTGCCTATCGCCACCGGGGCGACCAAGGATGTGTTACTGCCGATGAACGCACGCTTGCCGATGCTGGTGTGGTGCTTGTCCTTTCCGTCGTAGTTGCAGGTAATTGTCCCCGCGCCGATGTTTGCATCCTCTCCTACATCCGTATCACCGAGATAAGTCAGATGCCCTGCCTTCGCCCCACGCCGCACGCGAGACGCCTTCACCTCGACGAAGTTCCCGATTCGCACTTTGGGACCGACGTCCGCCCCTGGCCGCAGATGCGCATACGGACCGACTGTTGTCTCGCTGCGCACACGCGCTCCTTCAAGGACCGAATAGCGTACGTGACAGTCGTCTTCGATGGTCGAATCTTCTATGTAGCAGTCCGGGCCGATGACGCACCGCGCGCCGATCACCGTATCTCCACGCAGGTGTGTGCCCGGGAGAATCTCCGTACCAGAAGAGATCTGCACCCTAGGCTCGACATAGGTCCGTTCCGGATCGGTGATCGTCACTCCTGCCGCTACCAACTTCCGCACCTTCTGTAGGCGCTGTGATCGATCAACGAAGAGAGGATCAGTTTGTGAACACATCTTGCCTCCCTGAAAACGCTTTGTTTGGACAATAAGAACGCGCTCTGTTGCTTGGAAGTGACTTTGACGGAGGAGAATCGATACTCGAAGAGGGAGTGGAGAAGCAAGGGGACCCAAAGAGCCTATATTTGCGGCGCGCGTGCCCATCCCGCCCTGCATTCACGCGGGTTGGGCTGAAAGCGACCGAGCTCGTTTCACCAGGATTTTCTGTCATCGAACACCCGCACGTATGATACGCGAGAATGCGCGAATCGATCAAGGGGTATTTCCTTGCGACGGGCAAACATTAACCGCTATACTCGCCAAGATGATGGGATAAGCGTGGGTCATGCCTCTTGCTTGCCCGCTTACAATCTAGGTAATCAGGAAGAAGGTGGAGATTGTGACAAGAATCTTTTCGGGAATACAACCGACGGGAACACCGCATATCGGCAACTACTTTGGCGCACTCCGAAATTGGGCGGCGCTCCAGGAAGACCACGAGTGCGTCTACTGCGTTGTTGACTATCACGCGATTACGATTGAGGTCGATCCAAGGGCCCTGCGCGCCGCATCGCGTAACATGGCCCTCGACCTAATGGCGTGCGGGATCGATCCAGAGCGTTCGATCCTGTTCATTCAATCGGCCGTACCCGAGCACACCGAGCTTGCATGGATTCTCGGCTGCGTCACATCGTATGGCGATCTCACCCGCATGACACAGTTCAAGGATAAGACTGCTGGAAGAAAGTTCATCTCAGCTGGTTTGTTCACCTACCCCATCTTGCAGGCGGCGGACATCCTCATCTATCGCGCACAGGGCGTCCCTGTCGGAGAGGACCAGGTACAGCACCTGGAACTATCACGCCGCATTGCGCGACGGTTCAACTCCCGCTTTGGCGAGTTCTTCCCGGAGCCAGAGCCGATCGTTGGGAAAGGGGCACGGATCATGTCCCTTGCTGACCCGACGATCAAGATGAGCAAGAGTGCCGGCGAGGCTCACTACATTGGCGTAATGGAAGACGAGAAGTCGATCAGAAAGAAGGTCCGTTCCGCGGTCACCGACACCGGCCTCACCGCCGGGGAGGAGATGTCGCCTGGTGTGGCGACCCTGTTTGAGATCCTCGATCTATCGGCCGAGATGACCGGCGATACCTCTATTGTGTCCGAGTTGAAGTCGGACTTTGCTGCTGGGAAGCTCATGTACTCCCGCTTGAAGGATGCGGTGTTTGAAAACCTGATGGCGGTCCTGCGACCGATCCAAGCACGTAGAGCTGAGCTTGCGGCATCGGGCAAGGTGGAAGA
>CAZQUT010000019.1:0-12215 GCA_964596555.1 uncultured Thermotogae bacterium | reverse complement strand
GCACTCCAATGATTGCGGCGATCGCGTCGAACAGCCTTCCAGCGGACGAGGTGAGGGGAGAATTGATTCGCTTCTCGATCTGTTGTGCGATTAGTTGCCGTTCGATTATGTCTACTTGTCCCAATGGGAGTCCGTCCAGTGAGACATCGTCGCCAAACAGCGTGTACAAGTAGCCAAGGGCCATCCGATACGGCCGCCTTATCGCCGCCTCTCCTCCGGGCATCGGAACGTACTCCAGGTGTCCGACCCGCTCGAAGCTCTTCCAATTGGCGACCATGAACTCGCCGCCCCAGATTGCTCCGTCAGAGCCATAGCCCGTTCCGTCGAATGCAACCCCGATCACTCTTCCATCCAGATTATTGTCGATCATCCCGCTCACGATGTGCGCATGATGGTGTTGAACATCGATACACGGCAGGCTCTGCTCTGAGGCCAGTGCTCGCGCGTACTTGCTCGGAACGTAGTCTGGATGCATATCGCAGGCGACAATCTCGGGAGTGATGCGAAACAAGTACTCGAAGTGATTGATCGTCTCCTTCAAGTGCATGAGTGACTCCTCTGAGCCCATGTCTCCGATGTGCTGACTGATGAACGCATGCTCGTTCTTGGTTAAGCAGACGGTGTTCTTCAGCTCCGGCCCGCAGGCGAGTATCTCACGAGCCTGAAAGGGGAGAGCGATCGGATTGGGAGCATAGCCACGCGCTCTCCTGATGACGCGCGTTCCACGGTTGATAACGCACACGCTATCGTCGCAACGAACATGGATGTCACGATTGTGAAGCAGGAAGTAGTCAGCAATCCGTGAGAGCTTAGCAAGCGCTTCTTCGTTACCCCTTGCCAATGGTTCTCCACTCAGGTTCCCGCTTGTCATCACCAAAGGGATATCGGCTTTGTCGAGCAGGAGGTGGTGAAGCGGTGTGTAGGGGAGCATGACGCCAAGATCGTGCTGCCGCAGCGCGACACGATGAGAGATGTTGGATTCCTCCTTCTTCCACCTGAGAAGGACGATCGGAGCAACGGGCGAAGAGAGGAGATCTTCCTCTTCCTGGGAGACGTAGCAGTGCTCCTTGATCCTTTCGATCCTCGCGATCATCACTGCCAGCGGCTTGGACGGGCGATTCTTTCGGCTGCGCAAACGGAGGACCGCCTCTTCGTTGGTTGCGTCGCAAGTAAGGTGGAACCCTCCTAGCCCCTTTATGGCCAAGATCTCTCCAGAACGCAGAAGGTCGCTTGCGCGCTGCAATGGATCATCAACGGTCACTTCAATGCCGCGACGGTCTGTAATCCAGATTCGCGGTCCGCAGACAGGGCAAGCGTTTGGCTGGGCGTGAAATCTGCGGTTCAATGGATCATCGTACTCGCTCTGACAGTCAGGGCACATGATAAATGGATCCATAGTGGTCTTTGCGCGGTCGTAGGGGATGTCCTTGATGATTGTGAAGCGTGGGCCACAGTTTGTGCAATTAGTGAACGGGTAATTATCCCGACGATCACCTGCGGAAAAGATCTCCTTCTTACAGTCTGCGCAGGTGGCAATATCTGGAGAGATTAGTTGGTACTCGTTCTTCACGCTGTGACTTTCATGGATCACAAACTCGTCGTATCCGACGATAGGGAGGAAGCTGGCCTCCAGATTGTCGATCCTGGCTTGTGGTGGCACCTGCGTGCGCAACGAATCGATGAACTTGGCAAGCGTATCCTTGTTGCTCTCTGCCTCGATCTCGACGCTTCCCGACGTGTTGCAGACCCAGCCGGTTATTCGATACGCATGGGCGAGGCGATAGACGAACGGTCTGAACCCGACTCCCTGAACGATCCCCCTTATCTCTATCCTTGCTCTCTGTTTCATTCCCCTTACCCCATCCCGCAAAAAGCCGCCTGAATCTTGTTCAGGCGACAAACAGACTGCCGCCGCAACTGGCCTACTATCCTAGGTTACTCGCCACAATCTCGTAAATCAATGCCAGGCCTAACCGCCATTTAACATCCCTCGGCTCAAAGGGCGTGTTCGCATGCGGTTACAAGCATATGTGCCTTGTTATCGCGTCGCGTGATTGATTGCTTGGCGATGAAGGCGTACGCTTCGTGTTACAAATCTCAGTAGGAGTGTTACTGACGAGCAAGCTAGTTCGGTTTAGTGTCTCCATCGAGCGCGATCTACTGGGTGCATTTGATTGGCTGATCGCTTCCCGCGGGTACGCAAATCGCTCGGAGGCGATCCGTGGTCTCATCCGCCGTCAGTTGATCAATCGCGTGTGGGAAGAGGGAGATGAGGTTGCCGGTGTGATCACGATCCTCTATGACCATCATCGTCCTGGCCTAGCCTAGGAAATCACCGAGATTTAGCATCAGGCAATCTCGCAGGTGATCTCAACTACCCACATTCATCTTGATGAGATTAACTGCTGGGAGTTCATAGCCGTGAGAAGGGCAGGGAGAGCCATTCAGGCGCTTGCTGACAGACTGCAGAGCCTGAAAGGGGTAAAGCACGAGGAGATAGCAGCAACGTCGATCGGGAAGAGGAGTGTCTGAAACCACGGACACACTCATAAAGGAGAATAAGATGAAACACAGAATAGGATTCGTACTTGTGTTGTTAGCCCTGCTGAGCGTTGGGCTTGTCGCCTCCGCAACGATGACCGTTGTAGCAACTCATGCTGTACTCGGAGAATCTGCACAGGCGGTGGGAGGGAATCTAGTTGACGTGGTCACCATTATCCCGTCCGGATTCTGCCCAGCAAACTACAACTTGCGCCCGAGTGACATCGCGGCCGTGACAAACGTATCTCTGGTCATCTACTCCGGATTTGAGCCCTGGATCGACTCTCTTCTTTCGGGTGTAGGCAACGAGTCCGTGAAGACTCTGCAACTGAAGGGTGATTGGAATACACCCAGCAGCGCTGCAGCGAAGATCGACGCCATCGAGAGTGCTCTTAAGGCGCTCCTTCCCAGAGAAGCTGAGACATTGCCCGCCAACGCTGCTGCATATAAGGATGCTCTTGCAGTAATCTCTGCTTCGTTGGCGAGCGAGACAAATGCCCTAGGGGTGGCTGATGTCAGTGTGATCTGCATGCAGTGGCAGGAAGCGTTTGTTTCCTGGCTGGGGTTCGATGTCGTGGCCACCTACGGAATCCCAGCAAATCTATCGATCAAGGATCTTGTCGCTCTTGCTCAAACTGGGAAGGAAAACAAGGTGCTCGTGGTCATAGACAACCTGCAAAGCGGGATCGATTTCGGTGCAAAGCTTGCGCGTGAGGTGGGGGCGGTGCACGTCGTGCTGTCCAACTTCCCCGGGGCAATGCCCGGAACGGCCACGGTTCTCGACTTATTCAAGCGCAATGCTGAGAGCCTCTTCTCAGCTGTAAGACCGATCGAGTGAAGGAGACGAATTGGAGACGCTGAAGATAGATCCCAGGAATGTAAACCCCGATGAGATGATCGAGCGTGGAACACACCTGCACGGTCATCTTGAACCGTTTCTCGTTGCTGGAATCAGAATGGGGCTTCTGGCGCTGGAAGACTTCCGGCGCGGCGAGTTGATTTCGAAGAGCCGTCGTACAGCAGTGCGCCCTCTTGAGGAGTTATTCACGTGGGAACAGGCATTGTAGATCTAGCTGCCGTATCTGCGGTCTACGAGGGAGAACGAACTCCCGCCCTGCACGATGTGTCTCTCAGCGTAGAATGCGGCGAGATGGTAGGGATACTAGGCCCGAATGGGGCGGGATGTCGTGTTGATGGGCCGCTTCGCTGAAATCGGCCCTTTTCGCCCTCCGCACAGTGAGGATCACCGCCTAGCGATGCAGGCATTGACCTCTGTAGGCGCCGATGCGCTCTCTCACCGCCCCCCGGCCGACGCCTCTCCGGAGGACAGCAGTGCAAGGTCCTCCTAGCGCGTGTGATCGCTCGCCAGCCACGCCTGCTCCTCCTTGATGAACCGCTGACGAACATCGATCCGGAGGCGAAAGAAGAACTGTCGAGCCTTATCCTAGAAATCCATAGTCAGATGGGGTTGACTACGCTGTTTGTCAGCCATGAAGCGGGGCCCCTCCTCTCCGCTGCTGACCGTGTGATCAGCGTTGTCGCTGGGAGGATCGTCCCTGATTTCGTAGAAGAACTGATGCTTGTCAAGGCGGGATGATGTTCGGCATTCCACTCCGCATAGTCCTCCCCACGCTCATCGGCAGCTTGCTTGCAGGTATTATGTGTAGCACCATAGGAGTCTTTGTTGTACGGATGAAGCTATCTGCGCTTGGATTTGCCATGTCACACGCCGCATTTGCGGGGGCGGCGCTCGGTCTGCTACTGGCAAGTGTTGACCCATTGTGGATGGCGATGTTGTTCGCTGTGGCTGCGGCGATGGTCCTCGGCCCTCTGTCGGAGATCTCTCGATTGGATGCGGAGACGATTATCGGTGGGATCTTTCCCTTAATGATGGCCCTGGGACTGATTTTTCTCAGCTTTGCGCCGAGCGCAGGTGTGGGGAATGGGGTCCTGGCGCTCCTGTGGGGGAGCGTCCTCGGAATCACGATGGGCGACGTGTACAGGCTGGTTGCTCTTGCGACCTTGCTACTGATCGTTCTGATTGGATTTGGCAAGGAGTTCTTGGCCATCCTTCTCGACCGGAAGCTCGCTGAGGCCTCTGGCATCAACATGCGAGTCTACTACTACTTGATCCTCTTTCTGACTGCGCTTGTCGTTGCCCTCTCTCTGCAGATCACCGGTGGCTTACTGATCTACACCCTAATGATCCTACCTGCTTCGGCAGCGTTTCAACTGCTCTACGACATCAAGAAGGTCTTCTTGCTAGCCCCGATGCTCGGTGCTGCATCAGCGCTCTTTGGTTTCCTCCTCTCGCTCATCGCTGATCTTCCGATCGGCTCATCGATTGCCGTGATGGCCACGATTGTCTTCATCGTATCGATAGTCATCTCACCAAAGCGGCGACGAAAACAGCTTGTACAGTGAAAGCGGTTCGAGTGGGAGGGAAAACGGCTCCGGTGGCGCGAGAGGTGCGCCACCGGATGATTCTTACCTGACGATCAAGACTACGTTGTAACCGTCTCGCAGGCGAGGAACTCCTGTTTGAATGCACGTACAGCGCTCTCGATCGGGATGATCGGTGACTGCCCGAGTGGGCAGAAGGATGCATCCCGCATCAATCTGGCGACACGGAGCAGGAGATCGAGATCCTGCTCGCCGCCAGAGCCCGCGCAAAAACGCTCCAGAATGTCTACTAACCGGCTTGTCCCGCTGCGGCACGTGGCACACTGCCCGCAGGACTCATGTGCAAAGAAGTGCAGTATCCCCTGCAACAGCTCGACGATTGAGGTATCCTCGCTTAGGACCAGGATGGCACCCGAGCCGAGCACGGCTGAGTAGTCGCGCAGGCTATCGAAGTCCATCGCCACATCGAGGCCAGCCTCGTCAACGAAGGCTCCCGCTGCGCCGCCGATCAGCGCTGCCTTGAATCTCTTCCCATCACGGAGGCCGCCTCCGTATCCGTATATGATCTCCCGCAGTGATGTTCCCATCTCTACCTCGATCAGTCCCGGGTTGGCGGCATGCCCCAGAATTGTGTACACCTTGGTACCGGGGCAGGTCTTAGTGCCAAACGAGCGGAACCAATCACCTCCATTGAGGATGATCGGCGCCACGTTGGCCAACGTCTCTACGTTATTGACGACGGTCGGTTTTCTGCGCAATCCGACTTGTCCTGGATAAGGAGGCTTCAACCGAGGATATCCTCGCTTACCCTCGATCGATTCGATAAGAGCTGTTTCCTCGCCGCACACGTATGCTCCGGCTCCCTTCTTAATCTCGATGTCAAACGACAGTCCGGATCCCAGGATGTGTTCACCAAGTAGGTCATTGGCACGCGCCTGTTCGATTGCGACACTCATCCGATCTATGGCAAGGGTGTATTCACCGCGGATATATACGTAGCCTTGTGTTGCACCGATGGCGTATCCGGCGAGGATCATCCCCTCGATCAGCCGGTGTGGGTCCCCCTCCAGGATGAGGCGATCCTTACATGTTCCTGGTTCGCCCTCGTCGGCGTTACATACGAGGTACTTCTCTTCTCCTGCAGCAGTGAACGACCACTTTTTCCCGGTCGGGAAGCCTGCTCCACCCCGTCCGCGTAGCCCAGAACGAGAGACCTCGTCAATCACTCCCGCTGGTGTTATGCCCTCGGTCAAGACTCGTTCCACTGCCTGATAAGCGCCGACAGCAATGGCCTCTTCTAGGTTATTTGGATCAATGATGCCGCAGTTCTTGAGAACGATGCGTGGTTGCCCGCGGGTGAGCCCCAGCCCTTCCTTCTCGCGATCTTTGCATGGTGCCAAACACACCTGTAGCCGCTTCACTGGGCGTCCCTTCATCAAGTGCTCTGTTACTATCTCTGAGACATCCGCTTCGGTTACACCTGCGTACGTAATGCCTTCAGGATAGATCACGACCACTACCCCGCGTCCTATGATCCCCACGTTCCCAGTCTCTGCCACACGGAGCTCTTGATCCAGCCCCTGCTCCTTTATGGCAGCGGAGAAGGCTTGTTCTACCTCTCTGGCTCCAGCAAGGAGGGAGTCCTCTTCGATCTCTATGAGTACTTGTCTTCTAGCTGGCTTCATCTTCTCTCCTTATTTGTTCGATGATCTCTGTGATTCGCGTGGGTGTAAGATTTCCGTACGCGTCCTGGTCGATCATCATTGCGGGAGCAACTCCACATATACCAAGGCAACTGGACGTCTCTAGGGTGAACAGCTTATCGGAAGTCGTTTCGCCAACCGCTACACCTAACACATCGATCAGCTTCTGAAGCACTGTGGTTGCTCCAAGAAGCTGGCATGGGGGAGAGTCACAGATGCGGATCACGTGTTTTCCGCGGGGGGAGAAGCCAAACATGGAGTAGAAACTTGCAGTTCCCTTGATATCTGCAAGGTCCATTCCAAGATGCGATGCAACATCGGACAAGGCCTCATCACTCAAGTAGTGGTGCGGGTCACTCTCCTGGATGTCGTGCAGGATATCGAGCAAGTCCTCCCGCGTTGCGGAAGGGTATTTCTTCAGGACCTCATTCACGTGTACCTCCTCATTCAACGCTATTGACTCTGAGGGTGAGAACAGTGTTCTTTCCCCTTATTGATCCAATCTAGCACAGCCTTTTTCGCAATAGGAACGACACTGGCCGCCTTGGGACTCAGCTCCTCTCCGAAATCAAAATCGAACCCGGGCACGGGCAAGAGCCAGCCTTCCGGAGCGATACCATGTATGCCCCTGGCCAGACCCAGGAGCGCTGCTGGGCCGAAAACGTGTCCGGGGGGGGAGCTGCTTTCGATCACCGGGCTTGGGGTGATCTCCACGTCAGCCGTGCTCGCATCGATAAACAACACCCTCTCGGCATGGCTCACATGCTCTATGTCATCTGCAGTAAGCTGATGAACGGCTAGGGTTATGACTCCCGGTATCGGCGGAAGTGAGGTGGCGATGAATGGCCCCAGACCATCATCCCGTCTCAACGTATTTCCTACTCCGATGACAAGGTCCATGTCAGTCTCTGACCAGCCTATCCAGTGTCTTCCCGTCGGGCCCTTCCAGATCCACGATAAGAGGCATTTGGCCCACAGCATGCACGGAACATGATAGGCACGGATCAAACGCTCTGATACCACCCTCAATACGGTTTAGAATGCCCTCATTAAACTTGCCATTGTGGATGTGTCGCTGCGCAATCTCCTTGATCGAGCGATTCATCGCCAAATTGTTCTGCCCAGTAGAGACAATCAGGTTCACCCACTGAATAACGCCATTGGGATCGACCTTGTAGTGGTGGAACAGTGTGCCTCGCGGAGCCTCATGAATACCCACGCCTTCCAGTTCGTTAATCCCGGCCTCGGCGCGGATGCGCGGAGACAGGATGCGCTCATCGTTGATCAAGCGCTCCATGCGCTCCAAGGATGCGAGTATCTCCATCAGTCGTGTGTAGTGATAGTCGAATACTCTGCCGGAGCGTCCCTGCGTGGTTGCACGGAACTCCTCTAGCTCGGCATCGGCGAGTGGAGTACCGAATCGATCACAGGCATTCACCCTACCGAGTGGGCCGACACGGTACATCCCCTCGGGATATCCGAGCGGAGCGTAGTGGGGAAATTTAAGGTAGCTCCATCCCTCAGACGCCTCTTGTATAATCTCCGGGTACCGAGCTGGATCGAACTGATCAACAACGATCTTCCCTTGTGAGTCGACGATGCGAATCTTTCCCTCGTAGTGCTCCCATTCTCCATCCGGAGAGACGAGACCCATGAACAGGCTTGGAAAGTCACCGAGCATCCCACGGGTCTCTTCATCGGAAAATGAAGACTTGAAGAGATCGAGAGTGATGCGAATCGTATCCAGCGCTTCCGGTAGATTGGACTTGATGAAATCAACATCCTCTTTGGCAAGCGAGCTACTCACTCCTCCGGGAACGGCCCAGGCCTGGTGAATCCTCTTTCCCCCAAGGCGCTCAAGTATCTGCTGACCGAAGGAGCGTAGGCGGATCCCTTTGCGTGCAAGCTCGGGGTTTGCACCGATGAGTCCGATCACATTGCGCTGTGCAGGGTCGGAGTCCCAACCGAGCAACATGTCTGGCGCGGAGAGGTAGAAGAAGCTCAGCGCATGTGATTGAACGAACTGAGCAGTGTTCATCAATCGGCGCAGGAGCTCAGCGGCCTTAGGGATACGAACCGCGAGGATAGCGTCACCTGCCTTCGCAGAAGCGAGAATGTGGCTAACCGGGCAGATCCCGCAGATCCGCGCTGTCAACGAGGGCATCTCCCACAGGGTGCGTCCCTCACAGAACTTCTCGAATCCGCGCAATTCGGTTACATGGAAATGAGCATCGTTGACTTCTCCTGAGTCGTCAAGGTAGACGGTGATCTTGGCATGTCCCTCAATGCGCGTAACAGGATCGATTCGTATTTCTTGTGTCATATGTGCTCCTTTAACCGAATTTCAGCTCGCGGCCCGTCAGTTCTGGTGTCTTCCCATCGAGCAATGCTAGCAAGGCCTTTCCTATTACCGCTGCTGGAGGTGGGCAACCGTGGAGGAAATAGTCCACCGGGACTACCTCATGCAACGGGCGCACGCGATCCTCCAGGTGCGGCACGACTTCGCTTGGAATCGTGCCTGTTGTCGTTCGCTCCTTACCGTACACCCCTTCAAGTATCTCATTTACGGGAATGCCATTCCGCATCGCGGGGACATTGCCAGTAACCGCGCAGTCCCCAAGGGCGATGACGATCTTAGATCGCTTGCGTATCTTGCGCAGCAACTCGATATGCTCTTCATTGCCGACGGCGCCTTCAATGAGAGTGACATCGACGTTCTCTGGGAACTCTTTCGTGTCCACGATGGGACTCTTCACTATCTCTATGCGCTCAGCCAGATCGATGATTAGCTCGTCGAGATCGAGGAACGACATATGGCACCCCGCACAACCACTGAACCACACTGTGGCCACTCTCACCTTAGTCATTCTCCCTCCTCTCTTTCAGTGTTGTGACGAGTTCTGGATGCTTCACCATTTCTGCCGTTGCCTTGCCCTTCTCAACGATTGCACCGGTAGGGCAAACCTCGACGCACTTACCGCAGTCGGTGCACATCTGCGCATCGCCCCAATCAACGCTCAACTCGGTGATCACTCTTGCCTCACTGCCACGTCCAGCGATTCCCCAGACGTGCGCACCCTCCACCTCGGCGCAGACTCGCACGCAGCGGCCACACAGGATGCAGCGGTTGTGGTCGACTATGAACCTCGGATGGGTGGCGTCGAGGGATAGGCGGGGATACGCATACGGCACCTCCACGTTCTGCATCCCAAGATCGCAGGCCAGATCCTGCAGCTCGCAGTGATTGTTGGAAACGCACATCGAGCATACGTGATTTCGTTCGGCGAAGATCAGCTCCAGGTTGAGTCGACGCAGTTCAGCCAGGCGATCACTGTTGGTGATTACCTCCATCCCTTCCGTGATCTTTGTCGTACAGGAAGTAACTATCTTTCCTCCCACGTCGACGATGCACATGCGACAAGCACCGACGTCGCTCAATCCATCGAGATGGCACAGTGTAGGGATGGAAATACCCTGCTGTTTGGCTATCTCCAGGATTGTGCTCCCTGCTGGAGCGGTCACTTCCTTCCCGTCGATCCGAATGAGTATCTCCTTCACTTAGAACCCTCCCTTGCGTCTTGATTGAGCCAGCTTACCTTGGGGCGCGAGGTCATAGTCATTCCTTCTCTCACGTGCGCGAGGAAACCTCCATGATGCGCCCTTCTTCTGAGTCGCTCCTCTCTTCGATCGTATATTCAGAAAGAGGATTGCCATTCACGATGTGCTCGGCGACCACACGGCGTGCTTTGTCTGCAGTCATGTCGCCGTATACCACAACGGTACCGTCGGCCTGTCGCACTTCCACGACAGGCTCACAGCAAGAGAGTCCGCGCTCTCCGGTCTGTGTAACCATGACGTCGCGCAGATCGCGCTTGCCTATCTCGTCAAGGAGTGCCGTCAGTACATCACGCGCTCCCGCAGCGAGCCCACTCGTCCCCATGCCCACTGCTACCCTCACTCTAGCTTTACCTGTGCGCAGGGATAGATCCCTCGCCGCCCGTTCCCGAATCCCTCGCAGATCCTCTAGCCTCACTTCTCTCCTCCTGGTCTTTTCTTGCGACACAAGCCACAGCTTGTGTGACTGGATTGGTTTGATCGCGACTCCGTCACAACTGCATCTACAGCCGATCTAGGCATGATGGCATTCACCCATCACATCGCCATGCTTCAGTCGCCTCTCATCTTGCTGCCTATGAACAAAAAAACGGAGCGAGCATCTTCCGCACCGATAAGACACAGCTCAAATCCAATGATATCTGACTGAACAAAGTGCATTTTATAGTCCCATGTGTACTTGGTATGACTATACTATGTCTTCTCGCTTCAGCAATATGACCTTTGTCCGTTCCAGCCTAGTTTCTCTATGGAAGGACACTTTCTGGATCTCCATCACCAGCTTTCGAGGCAAAGTATACGTATCTCTTGCTGTCCTGCAAGGCAATATGCCAAACGAGGCATTGATGATCAAGCTATTGAGAGATTGGGGAATTGAATGATTGAGTGGTTGAGCGATTGAATGATTTGACGATTGAATCATTGAGCGATTGTTCCTTCCGCTACCACCCTTAACTTCTCCTGCTGAATCGTCCTCCATCTTTTCAATCATTCAATCCTCCGATCTCCCGATCACTCAATCACTCAATGTCCCAATCCGTCGTCCTCGGGCTACGTGCGTTGACTTCATCCGTCTCTACCGCCACAATCGGGACATGATGCTCACAGGAAAGGTACGCGCTACTATCTCTTCACACTCGATGCTGCAGTCGGGGGAGAAGGTCCTCGTCGCCGTCTCCGGTGGTGTGGATTCGACAGTCCTTCTGGATATCCTCTATGGGTTGGCGCAGGAATACGGTGTTGATCTCGCCGTAGCCCACCTCGATCATCGGCTGCGAGGCGAAGAATCTGAGGAGGATGCGCGTTTCGTAGCCCAGCTCGCTGAGCAATACGGGCTACCACTGATCAGCGAGTCGATCGATGTTGGAGCAGTGGCGGCGGAGAAGAAGATGGGGATCGAGGAGGCGGCGCGGATGGTGCGGATGAAGTTCCTGCGAGAGACCGCAGATGATATTGGCGCAGTAAGGATTGCGGTTGGCCACACGGCGAACGACCTTGCCGAGACGATGCTGTTCAACCTCATTCGCGGCGCGGGCACGACTGGCCTTGCGGGGATTAAGCCAGCGAATCCGCCGTTTGTCCGTCCGTTGATCGATGTCACTCGCGCGGAGATCATTGCGTATGCCCATGAACACGGCCTTTCTTGGCGGGAGGACCGTTCAAACACCGACACGTCGTTCACCCGGAACCGAATCCGCCACGAGATCATTCCCCTTCTCGAGGTATTTAACCCGAATCTAATTGAGTCCCTGTCGCGCACAGCGGAAATCGTCCGCGAAGAACGAGATGCGTTCTCCGAGCTCCTCGATCGACCGTGGGAAGAGGTTCTGAGCGAGAAATCGGAAGGCATGGTCCGTCTCGATCGTGCCTATCTGGCCATGAGTCCGATAGGAATCAGACGCGCTCTACTGCGTCGCGGATTGGAGCATGTGCACGGCGATTTGCAGGGAATCG
>CAZQUT010000018.1:6115-12581 GCA_964596555.1 uncultured Thermotogae bacterium | reverse complement strand
CTTGAAGACAAGGAATTCTTGCGGGACGCAGCAAGGATAGTGCGAGCCCATCACGAGCGCTATGATGGGAGTGGATACCCCCGAGGCCTCTGCGGTGATGATATCCCGATTGAGGCTCGCATCATAGCTGTCGTCGATGCCTACGATGCGATGGTCTCCGACAGGCCATATCGGAAAGCCCTCTCCAAGGAAACGGCCCTTGGAGAGCTGCAAAAGAACTTAGGGTCTCAGTTTGATCCACAGGTAGTCCGCGCGTTCTTGCTTGTGATCGGTGAAAGTGCTGGTGACACGAATGTGGCGTAACTTGTTGCGCGGAAGGACAAGGCACTTTGCCATCCTGTTGCCGATAGGGCTAGCTGTTGGAGCCGTGGTGGGAGTAGGATTTCACGACGTGCTCTTCGGCCTTGTCGCTGGTGTTGTCTTCGGGTTGGCCCTTGGGCTGTTGCTCAGCCTGCAGACTCACTGACCCCGCACGTCATTGTCTTGCGACATGTCGGTGCGGGGCCAGGATTAATGTCATGCTTCGGCTCAGAAGTCCTTCAGCAAGGTGTCCAGGTTAGGCAGTCCGATCTCTTGCAGCTCGTAGCGCACACGCGTTGCAGGCACCTTGAACGAGACCAACCGCGTTAGATCGATCGGCGTGCCGATCACAACTGCGTCACAATCAACGCGATCGATGGTCTGCTGCAGGTCCTTGATCTGCTGGTCGCCGTATCCCATTGCTGGCAGGAGATGTCCGATCTTGGGGTACTTGTCGTAGGTAGCGGTGATTGAGGCGACTGTGTATGGCCGCGGATCGATGATTTCGCTGGCGTTGAATCGTTTGGCTGCGATCGTTCCCGCACCGTACTTCATCCCGCCGTGAGTGAGTGTTGGGCCATCCTCGATTACGAGCACCCGCTTACCTCGTATCACCGACGGATCATCGACTTGAATTGGCGACGCAGCCTCGATGATGCGTGCTTTCGGATTGACGTCGATAACATTGTGGCGCACGAATTGGATGTCATCAAAAGACGCCGTATCTACCTTGTTGATTACCACAATATCAGCTGTGCGCAGATTCACCGCGCTTGGGTAGTAGAGGAGCTCATGGCCGGCACGGTGTGGGTCGACAACGACGATCGATAGGTCGGGCTTGTAGAACGAGAAGTCGTTGTTCCCTCCGTCCCAGATGACTACATCCGCCTCTTCCTCGGCCTTGCGCAGGATCTTCTCGTAGTCCACGCCGGCGTAGACTATCGTCCCGTTATCGATGTGCGGCTCATACTCCTCGCGCTCCTCGATTGTGCACTCATACCTGTCGAGGTCGGCGTAGGTCTCGTAGCGCTGCCACTCCTGCTCTACAAGATTTCCGTAGGGCATTGGATGGCGAATGACGGCCAGCTTCTTTCCGCGGCTCTTTAAGATCTCAGCCACGCGCCTGGTCGTCTGGCTCTTCCCTGAGCCTGTGCGGACAGCCGTGATCGATATTAGCGGCTTCTTGGGCTCGACCATGGTCGACTTGGTCCCCATCAGCATGAAGTCTGCACCAGCCGCGTTAACGAGCGAGGAACGCTCCATGACGTATTGATTAGTGACGTCGCTGTAGGCGAAGACGACGAGATTGATCTTCTTCTCTTCGATCAGCTTCTCAAGTTCGGATTCCGATTTGATCGGGATACCGTTAGGGTAGAGTTTGCCCGCAAGTTCCGCGGGATACGCTCTTCCCGCGATATCCGGGATCTGGGTCGCTGTGAACGCCACGACGTCGTAGTCTTCGTTATCACGGAAATGGACGTTAAAGTTATGGAAATCGCGTCCTGCCGCCCCCATGATGATCACTCGCTTCTTCATGCCACCACTCCTTTTATGCATCTGGTAAGGCATTATACCGAGAGCTACGAATCGCCTTCAAGCTGCTTGTATCCGGGGAGGGATCGCGATTATGATTAGAGCGACATGTCACTTGCCAATAAGATCACCATTGCTCGTGCGACCCTGACCGTTCCGATCGTTGTCTTCCTCATTCTTGGGCGACGAGAGATTGCTCTGGTTCTGTTCCTCGTTGCCAGTGCCGGCGACGTTCTCGATGGGATGATGGCTCGTAGCAGGCATGAGGTGAGCAAACTGGGAAAAGTTCTGGATCCGGCTGTGGATAAGATCCTCTATGCATCCCTTGTTGTTTCGCTGTGGACGATGGGAACGATTCCTCTGCTGTGGCTCATAGTGTTCTTCGTTCCGCAGTTGGCATTGGCCATTGGTGCACTCTTCCTGCACTTCCTGGCGAGGAAAGTGCAGGGCTCGCGTATACTGGGGAAGGCCGCTTCTGCTCTTACCTTTCTCTCCATGAGCCTGATGATCCTCAACGTAGGCCCCGGACTCATCCTCTTCTACGTAGCTGTTGGCGCGGCATACATTGCTGATGTCGACTATCTGATTGGCGCCTTGAGAATCTCTCGTTAAAAATGAAGATCACTTGCCATGTCATCGAGTGATACTGCCTCTGGAACGTCAAATTCAGGCGGGATCGGCGCGGTGAACGACATATACTCCGCGCTTTGCGGGTGTGTGAATTCTAGGCGCCACGCGTGGAGCATCAATCGTGTATTCGCGTGTCCGTAGAGGACATCGCCGATGACTGTGTGGCCGATGTAACGCATGTGGATGCGTATCTGATGGGTGCGCCCCGTGCGCAGATGTAGCATGAGAAGGCTGGAATTGTCCCCCCTTTGCAGAACGCGAAACTCCGTTTGGGCGCTTCGTCCTTGTGAGTTAATTGCCATGCAACGAGGGTTGGTTGGGTTGCGTCCGATGGGGGCGTCGATCATTCCTTCTTCCTCATTTACGGTTCCCTCCACCCGCGCAATGTAAAGCTTGCGTACCGTGCGAGCAGCGAATTGCTCCTTGAGAGCGTGCAGCGCCGGGGCAGTCTTCGCAACGACCATGGTGCCACTCGTATCCTTATCCAAGCGGTGAACGATCCCCGGGCGCGATGGGTCGTCATCGATGGGAAGATCGCGATCGACCAGGAGCCCTTCCACCAGTGTGGTCTCGTTCTGCCCAGCGCCCGGGTGAACAATAAGTCCGGGCTGCTTGTTTACAACAACGATCGAATCGTCCTCATACAGGATGTCGAGTTCGAGTGCTCTTGGGACGAGGCTCTTCTCTTCTGGTAGCTTGCAGGAGATCGCCTGGTTCGGGCGGATGCGGTGCGATGGTTGGGTAATCACGCGTGCTCCCACGGTGACCTGGCCGTTGCGGATTAGTTGTTGGATGGTACTCCTGGAGATATTCAGCACGTTACTAGCCAGGTAGCGATCGAGCCGCAGCCCGTCTTCCGCTTCTGTTACGATGAATTCGTTCGTGATCATCATGCCCCTATTGTTTGCCAATGTTACTGTAGCGTATAATACGAGCATCATGTGAAGAATGGAAGTGCACTGAAGGCCGAGATCATCGTGGTCTGCTTGTGAGCGCTGTTCTTCTTTACGAGGAGAGTGAACCGAAGCCTTTTCGGGATGAGATGAATATTGCATTTATAGAAGCCTTGGAAGAGATGGCAAAGGAGAAGGGCGTTCCTCGTGAGGACCTGTACGATGCCATCCGACAGGGCCTGGCGGCAGCCTATCGTGAGGAGCATCACACAGATGCGGAGACCGAGGTCGAGGTGGAAATTGACCAGCATTCGGGTGATATCTCAATCAACGGTGAGCGGATTGAGTTAGCCAAATTCGGCCGTATCGCCACCAAAAAGGCTGAGGAGACGATCCGTCAGGCGATCACGCGCAAGCGACGTGATATCGTGTACGATCTGTACATCAACCGGGTCGGTGAGATTATCAGCGGATCGATACATCGTTTCGAAGGGAAGGATGTGTGGGTGAACCTGGGTGAGGCGGAGGCTATCCTGCCTAACTCGGAGCGTATCCCCGGCGAACGCTATCATGCAGGCGATCGGCTGCGAGCCTATCTCGTCAGCGTTGAGCAGACGCAGGGAGATCCGCGCGTCCTCCTTTCACGTACTCATCCTGAGTTTGTGCATCAGCTCTTGCGGTTGGAGGTGCCCGAGATCGAAGAGGGTACACTTGTCGTACGTAGGATCGCGCGTGAAGCTGGGCGCCGCAGCAAGGTGGCGGTCGAGTCTCTTGACCCGAACGTCGATGCTGTTGGGACCTGCGTTGGAGCGGGCGGTGCGCGCGTGCGGGTCGTAACTCGTGAGCTGTCTGGAGAGAAGATTGATCTCGTTCGCTGGAGCGATTCGCTGGAACAACTTCTTAAGAACGGCCTTGAGCCGGCGTCTGTCATCTCTGTCGATCTCGATGAGAAGAACCGTCGCGCCAAGGTGATCGTTCCCGATGACGAGCTGTCCCTCGCGATTGGGAAGGGAGGACAGAATGTCCGCCTGACAGCGAAGCTGATCGGGTATGACATCGACGTGACCAGCCCTAGCGAGGAGGCCAGCTAGGCGGTTGCGTATGGCGAGGAAAAGACCGGCCAAGGAACGGGCATTCTACCGCATCTTCCGGATCAGCCGACGCTACGCATGGTGGGTAGTGATAGCGTCTGTCTTGATCACGGGAGCTGCTGGGTACTACGTGCGCAACATCCCGATCCGTGGTTCGTTCCTCGATCTGCTCCCACAGAATGATCCATTGATCGACAACTATCGCCATACCGAAGAGTCTCTTTTGCAGAGTGACTATTTGGCCCTTCTGGTATCGCTCGATTCCGCGGATTCTCTTAGTGAAGAGGAGCGCACGGATAGGCTCCTTACAGTTGCGCGACAGATCAAGGAGCAACTTGACGCTGACCCGGAGTTTGTCGAGGTAGCCTATACGCGAGAACTTGCACCGGAGATCCCCGATCAGTACCTCGTTCTTTATCGCCTGAACAAGGATGAACTTGCTCAGATCGAGGCGAGTGTCGAATCGGCCGAGAAGACAATCTCCGGATCAGAGCGCACGGCACCACGGCTCACCACCGACCTTGCCACCGCCTACCGTCAAGTGAATGATGCATTCACGCAGGCGATATATGGCGGCGAGACCGTCGTGTCCGACCCAAGTGGGGTTGCGGCAGTTAAGGCTCAGCTCGATGGAGTTGCCTCCCTGAACACGGGCATTATTGCGACTATTGATAACCTGGATAGCATGTCCAAGGTGACTGCGAATGTGCAAGATATCAAGAAAGTATTTGCGCCGTCCGCCGAGCAGACTGTGCGCGTGCCAGAGCCGTTCTTCTCCAGTGATCATACGAAGCTTCTCATCAATGTGCGCCCCCGCTTTCCGTCCGAGCGCGGTGTCACGTACTGCGCGCAGGTAATGACGAGATTGCAGGGGGCTCTTTCGCAGGTTGACTTACAGAAATACGGTGTATGTGTTGGAGTGACTGGGACGTATGCGTTCAACACTGAGACTAATTCGGTGATTAACTCAGATATGCTGCGCAGCACGATCATCTCCTCGATCGGCGTGTTGCTGATACTCTTCTTGGCCTTCGGTTCCTTCTTCTACAGCATTGTTGCCCTTGTGCCTCTCCTGATGAGCGTCGTTCTTACTATGGCCTGGACGAAGTTTATTGTTGGAGGGTTCAATCTTGTAACCACATTCCTGCCAGCACTCGTGCTCGGATTGGGGATCGACTACAGCATACACCTCATATCACGATATGCGGAAGAACGGAGCAAGGGAACTCCATTCAACCGAGCCCTCTACCTGACCGTGTGGAAGAAGGGTGAGGCATCCTTTGTCGGGGCAGCCACAACAGCGCTCGTCTTCCTTGGCCTTCTTCTCTCACGGTCTCGGGCTCTATTCGAAATGGGGGCAATCACTGGTGTGGGTGTGCTCCTTTCCTTTGTCACGACGCTATTTCTTCTTCCCGCATTACTAACCCTCTTTCACTTCTTGTTCCGCTTCCACCATCGGGAGGGCGTGATAAACTACGCACCGTATCTGACGCGTTTCTTCCAGTTTGTCACTGGAAGGGCGCGAGCGATATTCGTTATTGTCCTCATCTTGACCTTCTTCATTGCCTTTCAGGCTGCGCAGACCCACTTTATCTTTTCCAGTGGGGACATGGTCCCGCGTGTGAAGAGTCAAGAGGTACTAGCCGATGTGCTGGCGGCGTTTGGCGAGGATAGTGCTGGCATCGGCGACTATTACACGTTCTTTGCCAAGGATGAAGATGATCTGACGAACATCGTTAGCCACCTAGATAAGAGCGATCTGGTGAGTGGAATAGACTCTGCGTTGGGCCTTCTTCCCGTGAATTTGGCGCAGCAGCAAGACTTGCTCAACAACCTGAACATACCGTCATACATTGATCAGTTGGATATTATTGATCGTAGCATCAGCGAGCGAGCATCTGCACAAACGCAGATCAGGACCCTCCTCGCTCAGTTCGGCCTTCTGCAGTATGTCTCAGGGATGAACGGGGAGACGCAACTTGCAATGAGCGCGAACAAGGTCCAGACGCAGCTGAAGAC
>CAZQUT010000018.1:0-6015 GCA_964596555.1 uncultured Thermotogae bacterium | reverse complement strand
AAACTTGAGGATTACATGCGGCGAGATTTCCTTGTATCTACGGCATTTGCAGCGGTAATGATCATGCTCACGCTGTGGCGCAGCATGGGTGGATGGAAGCGTGCCCTGATCGCAGCTTCTCCGCTTATCCTCGGATATGCATGGATGCTCGGGGGGATGCGCCTATTGCAGGTAGACTTCAACTTCATAAACATCACGATATCACCGTTGCTGATTGGTATAGGTGTGGATAGCGGGATTCATATCATCCATCGTTACCTCGAGGAGAGGGCAATCTCCATTGATGGGGCGGTCGAACGAGCAGGACGCATGACGGCGGTGGCTGTTCTTGTCACTTCGCTGACGACGATGCTTGTTTTTGGTAGCTTGTTAATCGCGCGCACTCCGGGATTACGTCTTCTCGGCGTATCAGCGCTGCTTGGTATCGGATTCACCCTCTTGTTTAGCGTCGTTTTCCTCCCAGCTGTCCTACACATCAGTGGGGAAAAACGGGTATAATAAGTGGCTGTTTTGGGAGTGGCTGGGGTACAAAGGACGGGAAATGATGGGTTTACTAGGATATATCGGGCTAGGACTGTGCGTGATTGCCGGAGTCGCGGCTGGGTATCTTATTGGAAACGTGCCGCGGCGGCGCAAGGAGCAGGAGTATCTGCAGCAGGCGCATGAAGAGGTGGAACGACTGAAAGCGGCCACGCTTCTCGATGGGTCGCGTGAGATTCAGAAGCTGCGCGACGAACTTGAAGATCGCAGTAAGCACCGCGAGGAAGAGTTCTCTCGTATGGAGGAGCGCATACTCCAACGTGAGGATCGGCTAGGGAAGAAGTCCAATTACCTGGAGCAGATCGAGGACTCGTTGCGTAAGGATGAGGAGGAAGTTGAGCATCTGAAGAAAGAAGGGGGCGAGCTTCTGGACGAGGCAAGGGCGCAGTTGGAACTCGTTTCTGGTTGGAGCCGGGACGAAGCGCGAGAACACCTATTGCGAGTAGTGGAAAGCGAGTCACAACACTTCTTCTCTCGCAAGGTGGAAGAGTCCGAGCGCAGGGCACGAGAGGAAGCTCAACAGCGCGCCGCGAAGATCCTCGCCACGGCAGTGCAACGTTATGCGGCAGAATATGTGGAGGAGCACACCACGAGTTCTGTCCCTATTCCGTCGGAGGAGTTCAAGGGACGGATCATTGGGCGTGAAGGACGAAACATAAAGACCTTCGAGGCCCTCACAGGTGTTGAGCTTCTCGTGGACGATACTCCGGAGATGGTTGTCCTCTCCTGTTTCCATCCACTGCGGCGCGAGGTAGCGCGCATGGCTCTCGGTCGGTTGATCGAGGACGGCCGGATTCATCCGGCGCAGATCGAGGAGAAGGTGCAACGGGCGAAGGCGCGCCTTGCAGAGAAGATCAAAGAGGAAGGGAAAAAGGCGGCATTTGATCTGGGCATCGACCTGCATCCTGAACTTGCTGCGCTCCTTGGTCGTCTCAAGTACCGCACGAGCTACGGCCAGAATCAGCTCGCCCACTCACTTGAGGTAAGTTCCATCGCCAAGATGCTTGCCGATGAGTTGGGAATCAACGCGCAGAAAGCGAAACGCGCGGGTCTGCTGCATGATATTGGCAAGGCAGTTGACCATGAAGTGGATGGTCCGCACGCCTTGATCGGCGCGGATCTCGCTCGTCGCTATGGCGAAGACCCGGACGTTGTACACGCTATTGCGTCACATCATGAGGACATCCAACCGAACGGTGTGCTTGATGTTATCATCCAGGCTGCCGATACCTTGTCCGCGGCGCGTCCCGGAGCGCGGCAGGAGACGTTTGAGCGCTATATTAAGCGTCTGCACGATTTAGAGGAGCTGTGTCGATCCTTCCCTGCGGTGAAGGAGGCGTATGCCCTGCAGGCTGGACGCGAGGTGCGAGTGATGGTACAGCCGGAGCGAGCAGACGACGACGTGGCGGCGAAGCTAGCCTATGATATTGCGCGTGCGATCGAGGGAGAGCTTAGCTACCCGGGGGAGATCAGGGTTAACGTGATCCGGCGGACGCAGTTCACTGAGAGCGCCAAATAGCGGTTCAATTTACATTGTGCAGACGCCATCCGGCGTAACAAGCGGTGAAGAATATGGCTCAAGGTATCGTTTCCGTCCCTTGTTTGGGTGAAGCGATGCATGTACCATTCTGCGGAACATGAGTTTCTGTCTAAAGGAGTGAGTGACTGAAGATGTATAAATTTTTCGAGCGGCACAAGAAGACAATCATCTGGTCCGTTGTCGTAGCCTTCCTTATCGGTGGTGTGGGTCTGATCGGGCTCAACCAGGCGGGCTCGTTTAGGAACTCATCGAGCACTGGCCAAGAGGTGAGTGCTGCTGCAACGGTGAATGGAACAAAGATCCTGCGTACTCAATTGGATAATGCGTCGACGAATCTCTCCAACCAATATCGCCAGTACTATCAGCAAATAGGGCAGGACCCAAGCTCCCTGTTTGCCGGAGCAAGCGGCGCATACTTCCAGCTTTCGATTGAGGGCCAGGCGATGCAGCAGCTAATTCGTGAGGCGTTGTACGCGCAGCAGGCAAGCGAGATGAAGATCAATGTTGCGTCCAAGGATGTCGATGCTGAGGTAGATAAGCAGTACAACGACCTGTTAAGCAACAATAGCATCACTGAGGAGCAGCTAACAACATACCTGCAGGGGCAGGGAAAGACCCTTGATGGCTTCAAGAAAGAAATGCGTGATAGCATCGAGATGCAGCTGCGCGACACCGCGTTGCGTATCGCCGTAATTGGGAACATAGAACCTACCGACGATGAACTTGCGGCTTACTTCGAGAAGAACATCTCCAACTACGATGAGCCTGAACAGGTACGTGCATCGCACATCCTCGTCGCCGATCTCGATACAGCAAACGAGGTCCTCGACAAACTGAACAATGGATCTGACTTTGCCGAACTAGCCAAGGAGTACTCGACCGATACCGGGAGCAAGGACAACGGTGGTGACCTGGGCTTCTTTGGTCGCGGACAGATGGTCACGGAGTTCGAAGACGCCGCATTTTCGCTGAAGGTTGGTGAAGTGAGCCAGCCCGTGAAGAGCCAGTATGGTTATCACATCATCAATGTCACCGATCACAAGGACGCGCATACACCGAGCCTTGCCGATGTAAAGACGAAGGTGCACGACGACTACGTGAAAGAGGCTGGTGACACGAAGTTCAACGACTGGTACACGAATATCCACGATCAGGCACAGATCACCATCGAGATGCCGGTTGTGAACGCGTATATGATCGAGCAAGGAGACCAAGACGAGGGTCTGGCCGAGTTTCAGCGGATACTCGATGAGGGTATGTCGGACGATGCTTACCTTCCGTACTACATTGGGCGTATCTACGAGGCGAAGATGACCGCCGCTTCGCAAGACAAAAAGACACTGGATGACAAGACCGATCAGACTGACGCTGATAAGGACCAGATTGCGAAACTGGCAACAGAGATCGATGCTGATAAGGCGAGCGCCTTGAGCGCGTACCTGAAGGCTCTTGAGAACACGGATACCGATGAGAAATTCCTGCAGCGTGTCCTCACCCTCGCCCCGGACAGCACTACAGCGATATATCTTTATGGAAAACTTCTTGCTGAACGTGGTGATACGTTGGGTGCAGATCAGCGATTCCAAGAGGCGATCGGCAAGGACGCAACCTATGTTCCCGCCTACATAGGCTCGGGAGACATGGCAATGGAGAGCAGTAACTACGATCGCGCGGCAAAGCAATACCAAGCCGCCCTCGATCTGCGTTCGGGCGATGTGAGCATCATGGTCAAGCTCGCCTCGGCCTACCTGGCGTTGAAGGACCTCGATGGGGCGCAGAAGACGCTCGATGAGATTGCGCAGACGGACCCTGAGAACATCAAGCTGATAATCGGCCTGGGTGACCTCGCCTACGAACGGTTGACCGCGGCGACTTCCGATCGCGACACGCTGAGTGCCAAGACGGATCGTACAGCGGATGAAGACGCTCAGCTCAAGGAGCTGAACGATCAGATTGCCGGGTATGAGAAGCAGGCGGTTGATCAGTACACCAAGGCGATCTCGCGTGGTGGTTCGCTCGATGTGTACATTAGCTTAGGGAATGCCTACCTGGCCGGTGGTGATCTGGACAACGCGAAGCAGAACTTCCAGCACGTCATCCTGCGCTCGCCGTACAAGGCGGAGGCGTATTCCGGCCTGGCTGCAACGCTGCTTCAGCAAGGGGATAAGAAAGGCGCAATCAATAACTACCGCCTTGCCTTTGCCCGTACGTTCGATAAGGCGAAGAAGGAAACGCTGGGCGAGACACTGATCTCGCTTGTCCCAGATGACATGGATGTGCGCTTGCAGCTTGCCGCTGTTTATTCCAGTGAATACAAATGGAGCGCAGCGATCAAGCAGTACGCTGCCGTCCTTGACGCGCGGCCTGACTCACTTGAGGCGTATCGCGGGATTTCCGAGGCGTACAAATGGCGGACCGAGTATGATACATCGATTGACTACCTGACGCGTGCTCTGCAGCATGCGCCTGATGCTGCGGACAAGATCGACCTGTACAACAAGATCGTCGATGTCAATCAGGCACAGGTTGGCCAGGACAAACCGCTGACCGATACCGGGCTCGATGCGCTCTTCCAGCTGGGAACGCTCTATTTGGCACAGGGAGACGACGACAACGCCAAGGAGAAGCTGCAGAAGCTCGCCTCCGATGCGCCTGACTACCGCGCGGACGAGGTCGCTGCCATGCTCGTGGATGCAGGCGTTACGCCGCCGGAACCCACCCAGACTCCGAGTGAGACGGTGCAACCGACGCAAGGGTCAAGTGACGGATCGTAGAACTTTTTCCGATCTTGTCAAGCTGATTGCTCAGCTACGCGCACCGGATGGATGCCCATGGGATCGGGCGCAGACGCACGTCAGTCTGCGCCCATACGTCCTGGAAGAGGCACACGAGGTCATTGCGGCGATCGATCAGGCCAATCCCTCGTCCTTGGCCGACGAGTTGGGCGATCTGTTGTTGCAGGTGCTGTTGCACAGCCAAATCGCTGTTGAAAAGAGTGAGTTTACGATTGAGGATGTAATTGACGGCCTCATGCGCAAGCTGATCCGGCGTCATCCACATGTCTTTGCAGGTGCCGCGAGCGACTTGGATTCCATCAACCGCACCTGGGACGAGGTCAAGCGCAAGGAAGGGCGTAGCAAGGTGCAGCTGCCGACCCTTCTTGCCGCGAGGAAGCTCGTCGATCATCTTCCTTCCTCACCACAAGAGATTGAAGACTCCAACTACCTCGATGATGAGGCGCAAGCGGGCGGGATGATCCTGGCCACGATTGCGCGTGTGTGGGGGGACGGGATCGATCCGGAGATCGCGCTTCGCAAGGCGATTCTTCACTTCTCAGAGAAGCCCAATGAGGTGAAGCACTGATGAGCGAAGCCACCGTCTACTGGGTCAACACAACCGAGAGGGAGATTCACTTCATCGACGCCATCCTGAGCGCATACGACGGCTTGGCGAACGTGCGCCGCGACTATCGCCTGCACGACGGCAAGGTCTTCTTCAAGATCTACGTGGCTCCCGGTATGGAGGATGAATTCGAAGATATGATGGAGCGCCTGCGCCAACAGGCAGAGATAGGTAGCTTCTTTCGGGGAGAGGACGATGAAGTTATTGCGGCCTAGTGAAACAGCCGAATCGATCCTCGATATCGACTACGAGAGGCTCTATCAACTGGGAAAACGCGGCATCCTTTTCGACCTGGATAACACGCTCGGTGGTAGGCGTCCCGCACGGCTTGCGCCTGAGGTGATTGCGCTCCTTGCTAACCTCACAAAGATGGGGTTCCGTGTTGGAATCCTCACCAATCGAAGGTTTGGAACAAAGGACGCGGTGATCGTGGAATTGGCGAAAAGTTACCCACTGCGCTACCGCGCTGGCAAGCCGCGGAAGAAGGGATTCCTGGATATTCTCGCTCAACTTGGCGTTTCCCCAGAGCGTGC
>CAZQUT010000017.1:7882-12960 GCA_964596555.1 uncultured Thermotogae bacterium | reverse complement strand
GTTTCTCTCCTGCTCAACGGCCACAGCCTCTCGCCCAACCCTCCCGCCATTATCACTGCAAAACACGTCATAGTATTCCCTCCAGGCTCTCTTCAATTCCGAGACATGTCTATTCTCACTCGCTCATCGAGGGCTGCTCGTTGTTGACCGTGCTTGCTGCTACACCGTGGATGTGAACGAGGTGGAGCGCCATCAGCCAGGCGATGGTCGACTCGGCTCCCTGATTGCTGTTAACACCGGCTCCCTGTAACCCGTCTTTACACCCTCCGGTGTGAAGATCTGCAATCACCTTACGAATATCGTTTCGCCCGAGGAACCAGTCAAAGGCCCGATCGGCGTGCACGAGCCAATGCTCATCCCGGGTCGCGTGAAACGCTGTGTAGCAGGCATCCATGATCGCGACCGCCTCGACCGGCTGTTGATCGAAACGTGCCTTCTCTCTGCCTCGTCTGAACCAGCCGTTGTTCCCGATGAGCGAGAGGGGTCCTCCCTGTTTGTCGGTCTGAATATCGATCAACCAGGTGAGCGATCGCAGCCCCTGCTCACGCATGTCATCGCGGTTGAGGTACACTCCAGCAGCGATAAGCGCCTGCGGAAGGCGTGCATTGTCGTATGCGACGATGTCCTCCCCCCACGGCCAGTCGGGAGATCCGTTCCCAATGAATATGCCCAGGAGGCGCTCGGCAAGGATGGAGTTCACTCGCTGGGCTTCCCGGTCACCACTGAAACGCTCTAAGTACTCTAGAGTGCCAAGGATTGAGAAAGCCCACGCCCGCGGCGAAGTGAAGGCTTCGCAAGCAGGGAGCGCCTGTTGGAAGAGCCTCGTCGTAAGGCCGAGGATGAGCTCGGTCGGAGAGTGGGCGACGGTCGTTCCCAGAGCCCACACGCTCCTGCCGTGGCTGTCCTCCGAGCCCACCTGTTCGATGAAGCGACGATCGTAGCCCATGAAGTTGCGGACGCGACCGCTCTCTCGATTCAGAGCGAGACTAAGAAAGGCCAGGTATCGCTGCAGCAAGGGGAGGATCTTCTCATCTTCTAGCAGTTGCCAGTTCATGGTCGTCACGATGAGAGCGCGGGCGTTGTCATCGGTGGTGTATCCGTGGCGGAGATCCGGTGTGCTGAAGGACGCGTGCTGAAGTATTCCGGTGTCATCGGTTAAGAGGCGCAGGTGGTCGAGTTTGATTTCGGGGATGGAATGATGCTTCATAGTTCGCTCGCGGGTACGCAGGCCGATGATCGGCCCGTGGCGCTCATGCATCGCGCGGCGGAACGCCTCCACGTAGGAGCTTGCCACCTGGCGCCAGACCATCTGCCTGCCGAACTGATACGCTTGCTTGCGCAGCAAATCTCGCTCCGCTTCGTCCCCCAACAGCTCGCGCAGCTGCCCGGCCATGGCGGTGGGGTCGTTGAACGGTACCAACCGACCTCGATCTTCCGCCAGCAGTTCCTGGGCGTACCAGTAGGGAGTTGAGATGATCGCCTTCCCGCAGGCCATGGCGTAGGCGAGGGTCCCTGATGTGATCTGCTCCTTGGCTAGGTACGGGGTGAGGTAGATATCGGCCGCCACTAGGAAGCGGATCAGTTGCTCCAGGGTGACGAAACGATCGTAGAATACAACATTCTCCTCCAGCCCCAAACTCTTCACAAGGCGTTCCAGAGAGAGGCGGTACACCTCTCCGAAGCGTCGCTTCACTTCGGGGTGAGTCGCCCCGAGGACGATATACAGAAGGTCAGGAAACTCCTTTACTACCTTGGAAATCGCCTCGATCGCCAGCTCGATCCCCTTGTTGGGGCTCAACAGACCGAAGGTGAGGATCACCCGTCTCCCCTCGGCCTGAAACTGGTCCTTGGTGTAGACGGGATCGAGGAACGGGACATCAGGCGCGCCGTGGTGGATGAGGAGGATCTTATCTCGTGGAACGTCGTAGACGCTCTGAAGCAGTTCGATCGCCTTGTTGGACATCACCACCACGGATCTGGAATGGGCACAGACGGCCTTGAGCGTTTCAAGCTGCCCGGGAGTGGGCTCTTCGAGGACCGTGTGTAGCGTTGTCACGACTGGTCTTGTCAGATTTCTTAATAGATCGAGGATGTACGCCCCATCGTTTCCTCCGAAGATGCCGAACTCATGCTGCAAGCTGATGACGTCAGTCGTGGAGAGGTTAAGAAAGTCGGCCGCATCCTGGTAGTCCACACGCCGTTGGGCGAGGATCTCAAACGAGACCGCGGGGCCGTATTTGTAGCTAGCCTCGCGGTTGGTTAGGGCAACTACTCGCAGGGCTTCGGTTGTGCCCAGTGTCTCTCCCTGCAGTTGCGTGATGCTCTTCGCCAAATCGTGGGTGAACGTTCCGATCCCACATTGGCGTGGAGGATACGTCCCAACAAACGAGATTCTAATAGGCTTGAGTACTTTATCGTGATTGTTCATCCCCGCTCTCCTCTTTGAGAATCATTTTATACACCCGCAGGTATTCTTCCACCATTCGTGCCTGCGTGAAGCGCTCCTCAACCCAAGATCTGCACCTCTTGCGGTCGATTGTACCGAGTCTACTTACACTTTCCACCGCATTTTCAAAGTTGCGAGCCAGGAAGCCTGTCTCTCCATTGCGAATGATCTCCGGCATCGACCCGCGATCGATGGCGATCACTGGCGTTCCGCAGGCCATCGCCTCGACTACGGAGAGGCCGAACGGTTCGTCGAAGTTGATCATGTGCAGCAGTGCTCGTGCATGCCCCAATAATTCACCCTTCTCCGGCATGGCAACAGGGCCGATGTAGCGAATCTGTGATCCATCGATGTGCGGAGCGACCATCTTCTCGAAATACTCTTCATCCTGCACGATACCCGCAATGATCAGTGGAAGTCCCGTGCGCTGTGCCACCTGGATCGCTTCGTGTGTCCCCTTGTCGGGATGAATCCTTCCCAGGAAGAGGAGGTAGTTATCCGGATCGTCGCAGAATGGGTAGTCCGCGACTGGAATTCCGTGATGGATAGTGGCGATGTAGTCCAGATTCGGGCTGCGATCCGCGTCGCTGATTGAGACGTAGTACGCACGATTGTTGTACTTCCTGTACACAGGGAGGATCTTCGATGATGAGAAACCGTGAATCGTCGTGAGAAGAGGCGTTCTTACGAGACCAGAATAGGTCAGAGGGAGGAAGTCGAACTGGTTGTGAATGATGTCGAATTCCTCCGCATGCTCGAACACTTCTGAGATGTGTAGGCACTCGCACACCTTGGCATCGATCTCCGGGTTCTCGGAATAAGGATGAGGACAGATAGCATGGAGCTTTGCCGCTGTCTTCGAGTCTCCCGTGGCAAAAAGCGTTACATCTACTCCATGACTGATAAGCCCCTCGGTGAGCAGGCTCGTCACCCACTCCCACGGCCCGTAGTGGCGAGGAGGGACTCGCCACGCGATCGGCGCGAGCATCGCGATGCGCAATCTGTCCATGTTCACCTCCTTACGACTGCGGACAGGAGAGGATGTAATCTAGGATCTCACCCACATCGGCCGTGGCCAGACCGACACTGGTGTCGGCGATCCCGTAATAGATTCGTAGAATTTTTGTCTCTTTGTCGAGGATTGCTCCGGTCGGGAAGGTGACGCCGGGAACGTCGCCCCCACGCTGATACCGATCGCGTGGCCCCAGAACCCATTCATCACTCCTCCTTATCACTCGCCATGGCTCCTCCAAGTCGAGCAGGGCGAGGCCGACACGGTAGAGGGCCCCTGAGGCGGTCATGCGGATCCCGTGATAAATGACCAACCAGCCTTCATCGGTCTCAATTGGCGGCGTGCCCAAGCCGACGCGCTGAGAGTCCCACCACCCGGGTCGCGTGGGGAGGAGTACCCTATGGTCACCCCAATGCGTGAGATCGGGGGAGAAGGAGATCCAAATGTCCCCTTCTCCCCGGATGATCGGGCGGTGAATGAGAGCGTAGCGTCCCTTGAAGCGTCGCGGGAAGAGTGATGCGTCCTTGTCCTCGGGTGGCATGATGGATCCAATGCGGGTAAACCCTTGAAAGTCCTCTGTTAGTGCCAGTGAGACAAGTGGCCCGCTGCTGGAGAATGAGACATAGGTGATCGCGTATTCACCGCGGTCCTCCAAGAAGACGATGCGCGGGTCCTCCAGGCCCCATTGTTCTTCGCGGGACTCGAGTTCAGGCTTCAGTGCTGGATGATCATCGACGTGCCAATCGGTCTTCCCATCGTTACTTCTGGCGATGGTGAGGTGTGAGAAGCCGCGCATGTCCTCCACCCGTACGAGGAGAATCGTCTCACCATCAATGGTCGCAGCCCCCGGGTTGAAGGTCGCGTTAGCCATGTAGGGCCAATCTTCCGGTGAAAGGATCGGGTTCTTCGCATAGCGGTGAAAGAGAGGATGATGCGCCTTGCGCGAAGCTTGATTGTCCATGTTTGCTCCTCCTATACTCTATCTTGCACATATTACATTATTCTGCCTGATGAGCTCTTCGCTGTGGTAGTTATAACAGAAGTGGGACTGCTTTTACAGGTTTGCTGAAAAGCGCAGACTTAACCTTTGCGGAGGAACGTGCACCGATAACAGGATCAACTACAGACCCCGCAGGTGATCTATTGATAGCAGATTTGGCATCGGTGAGAGAAGAGAATGAATGCCAGCCAGCAGAGACGCGAAAAGAAACACGCGAACAGCGAAAGGGCAGTGATGGCTGAGGCGCGAAGCGCTCTCTGCCGAAGAGGGGATCAGTGCGTTCTCTCTTCGTACTTCGAAGCCTCGATCTGTTCGCGAAGCTGATCTTGTGGAGTTCGGGGAGAAGACTGAATTTTCGATGGCTCTTCCTCAGCAACGGGTTGAGGCAACGCTTTCACGAGTCCAAGTTTCCTGGCGATGAACTTGAAGTTGATGTTCCACCCGAGTCCAATGCGCCGCTGCACGAAAAACCTATCCTCATCACTCCAGAACGATAGTTTCATCTCCACTCCATTCTGTTTCCAGAATTCCCATAATCAGGTTGTCGTAATACCGTCCGTTGCGGAAGTATGATTCGCGCATCGTTCCTTCGTGGACAAAACCCACCTTCTCGTACGCCC